>JAOPYS010000424.1 GCA_025964465.1 Thermoleophilia bacterium | reverse complement strand
GCAACACCGTGGTCGAGGCGAAGGGCACGATCAAGCCCAACTCCACGTGGCGCGCCGAGGTGACCATCGACGGCGTGAAGAAGGAGTCGACGATGTTCCCGCGCGAGTGGTCGCGCGCCGACGTCGTCACGGCGATCCAGGAGGCGGTCACCAACCCGACCTCCTCCGTGGCGAGCACCGTGCAGGACGGGTTCACGGTCGTTACCGGCACCTCGCGCGGCATCGCGATCCGCGCCGTGGTGGAGGACGCCACGGGCGAGATCGTCTCCGCCAGCCCGAAGACCGCCGGCAAGGCGTTCACCTGAGCGGCGGGGCGGGCAGCCTCATGGCCATGGGCCTGCAGATCGACCTCGACGAGACCGGTGACGTGGTGGTGAGCGGCGCGGGCGCCGGCACGCCGCTGGCGATGCTGCTGGAGGGCGACATCGGCGCCGACCTCGAGACCGTCGAGGAGGTGCTGGCGGCGTTCGCATCCGTGCAGGGCGGGCTCGTTCCGCGCTTTGAGCGCACCTGGAACGTCTCGAAGCTCGTCATGGAGCCCGGCTCGAGCACGATCACCCACACCTTCCGCGGCGCGGACCCGACCCCGCACCCGGTCCCGGGTGACGAGCTGCGCGACGCCCTCGTGCGCGTGCGCTCGCTGCTGCTCCAGCCCTGACACGGTTCTCCCGGTGAGCAATTGCTCCCATGTAAACACTCTGTCAATGTTTCTGGGATCGACGTAATTGCTGGCTACCGTGGGAGGGGTATCGCTCCTCCCCGAGCCCGAAGGCCTCCCCGATGCCAGTCGCTGGGTCCTCCTCGCCACCAACGCTCGACGCCGCCCAGCTCATGGCGTCCCTCGCCCGCACGTTCGTGCTGGCCGGGACCCTCACGCTGCTGTCGGTGGTCGTGCCACACGACACCACTCGATACGACCCGCAGTTCGTGGTGATCGGGGCGGTGTTCGTGGTCGGCGGCGTCGCGCTGCGCCGGGTGCGACGCGCGAGCGTCCTCGGCGTGCACCTGGCCTGCGCCGCGGCCTCGGCGGGGGTGCTCGCGCTCACGTGGTTCTCGATGGCCGACCTCGGCGGCGTGCAGGTGGCATTCCTGCTGCTGGTGCTGATGGCCCACGCCTCGATCGGCTCGCTCGTCGGCCCGGTCGCGCTCCTGGCGGCGCAGTCCGGCGGGTACGCGCTGGTCCTGGCCACGGCCGATCCCTCGCTCGGCCTGGACCGCGTCTCGCAGTGGGTCGTAACGACCATGGGCCTCGTCGTCGCGCTCATGTACCAGCGGCGGGTCCGCAGCCAGGTGCTGGCCGTCGAGGCGTACGACCGTCGCGTGCGCGCCGAGCGAGCGACCGAGCAGCTCCAGTACGAGCAACGGCTCTTCCGGGTGGACGAGCGCCTGCGCGCGACGGACGAGCTGCAACGCGGCTTCGTGGCGATGGCGTCGCACGAGCTGCGCACGCCGCTGACCGCGATCGGTGGGTTCTCCCGGACGATGCTCGATCGGTGGGAGCAGCTCGACGACCACGACAAGCACCACTTCGTCGCGGTGATCGACGACCAGGCCGAGCGACTGACACGGCTCGTCACCGACCTGCTGCTCGTCTCGCAGATCGAGGCGGGGCGCATCCGCAGCGAGGCCGGCAGCCTCGACGTCGCCACCGTCATCGCGCAGGTGCTGCGCGAGATCGGTGCCGAGGCTGACATCGCGGTGACGTGTCCCGTCGACGCCGTCGCGCACGCCGACGGGACGCACCTCGCGCACAGCCTCCGCAACCTCCTCACCAACGCTCGCGTGCACGGCGCTCCGCCGATGTCCGTCGCCGTGGAACGCGACGACGCGGGCATCGTGATCCGCGTGCGCGACTCCGGCGGCGGGGTGCCCGAGGAGCTGCTCCCCACGCTGTTCCGGCGCTTCGCACAGGGTCCGCGCCCCGAGGGCGTGCAGCACCCCGGCAGCACGGGCCTCGGCCTGTCGATCGTCCACGGGCTGGTACACGCCGACGGCGGCGATGTCTGGTACGAGCCGGGCGGTGACGGCAGCGGCGCGCCTGGCGCGACGTTCTGCGTGCGGCTTCCCGCGGCGACCGCGGTGGCCGCCGAGCCCTGACGTCAGGCCGCGGTGTGGGCGATGCGCCCGAGGATCCAGCGCTCGCCCTCGAGCGCGGAGCTGATCGACATCGTGACGTTGCGACCGGAGGACGCGTCCCGCGCCTGCGTGACGATGGTGTCGGCGAGCCGGTCGAAGAACGGCCCGCCCAGCGCGCGCACGCCCTCCGCGCCGCGCAGGATGCGACCCGCCGCGGCTTCGCGCGCGGTGGCCGCCGCCGCGGACGACGCCTCGGGCCCCGCCAGCAGCGCGAGCGACCGTGCGCCCTTGGCCAGGTTGTCTGCAGCACCCAACATCGTGATGACGCTCATCGCGGATCCCCCCGAATCGTTTCCCCACACTGGGTGTCGGCCGGATCGGCGTGCTCGTTGCACGGTCGCGTGTCCACCCGTCCCTTCGCCAATCACCCGCACCTACAGGTGTCGGCAGGTCGCTCGATTTTCGTGGAGATTTGGTTCGAACGATGCTCGATCCGGCGATTCCTGCGCTCCACCTCGGGGATCCCTCGCCAACTGAACCCATCCGGCCCGTTCGGCCGGAGAACGATTGGAGCGAACACAGCATGACCACGTACATGACGCGAGACCAGCTCGAAGGCCGCACCGTCTACGCCTCCGACGGCGAGAAGCTCGGCACGGTCGAGGAGATCTACTACGACGGTGACAGCGACCAGGGCGAGTGGATCGGCC
>JAOPYS010000384.1 GCA_025964465.1 Thermoleophilia bacterium | reverse complement strand
ACGACCTGCAGCGGGCCATCCTGCTGCCGCTCGTCATCGGCGGCATCGCGGTCATCGCGAGCGTCATCGGCACGTTCTTCGTGCGCGGCAAGAGCGTCATGCGCGCCCTCTACCAGGGCGTGATCGGCGCGGGCATCCTCGCGGCGATCGGCGAGTGGTTCGCACTCGACGGCATCATCGGCGACCACCCGCTCAAGTCCGACGTCAACGGCGCCACCTACACCTCGGGTGAGCTGTTCATCGCTGCGGTCATCGGCCTTGCGATCACGTTCCTGCTGATGGTGATCACCGAGTACTACACGGGCACGAAGTGGAAGCCGGTCAAGGACGTCGCAGCGGCGTCGGAGACGGGCCACGCGACCAACATCATCGCGGGCCTGGGCAAGGGCTTCGAGGCAACGGCGCTGCCGGTGCTGGTCATCGTCGCGGGCATCATCACCTCGTACCAGGTGGCCGGGCTCTTCGGCATCGGCACCGCGGTGATGAGCATGCTCGGCCTGGCGGGGATCATCGTCGCGCTCGACGCGTTCGGTCCGATCACCGACAACGCGGGTGGCATCGCCGAGATGGCCGACCTGCCCCAGGAGGTCCGCAACAACGTGACGGATCCGCTCGACGCGGTGGGCAACACCACCAAGGCCATCACCAAGGGCTACGCGATCGGCTCTGCCGGCCTCGCCGCGCTGGTGCTGTTCTCGGCCTACACCGACGACCTCAAGAAGCTCGACAACTTCTCGGACGTCAGCTTCTCGCTCTCCAACCCGCTCGTCATCGGTGGCCTGCTCCTGGGCGGCCTGATGCCGTTCCTGTTCGCCGCGTTGGCGATGGGTGCGGTCGGCAAGGCCGGTGCGGCAGTGGTCGAGGAGGTGCGTCGCCAGTTCCGGGAGAAGCCCGGCATCATGGAGGGCACCGAGAAGCCTGACTACCGCACGTGCGTCGACCTGGTCACGAAGAGCGCCATCCGCCAGATGATGGTGCCGGCGCTCATCCCGATCGTGATTCCGGTCATCGTCGGCATCCTCAGCTACGAGATGCTCGGCGGCCTGCTGGTCGGCACGATCGTGACCGGCATCTTCCTCGCCATCTCCATGACCGCCGGTGGCGGCGCGTGGGACAACGCGAAGAAGCTGATCGAGGACGGCGCCCACGGCGGCAAGGGCACGCCCGCGCACGAGGCGTCGATCACCGGCGACACGGTGGGCGACCCGTACAAGGACACGGCCGGCCCGGCGATCAACCCGCTCATCAAGATCGCCAACCTGGTCGCGATCCTGATGATCCCGATCTACGCCGGCAACCACGGCGACCTGGGCCTCTACCTCGAGAAGTGGCTCAGCTAGTCACTGCTCGACAGGTACGCGATTCCGGCAGGGCCCTCACCTCGGTGGGGGCCCTGCTGCGTCTCAGTAGTCGATCTTGAGCTTCTGGGCGAGGAAGTCGCCGATCTTGACGCCGACGCCGTTGAGGGCTGAGGCCTCGAGCTTGGTGCCGGTGCTCATGTCCTTCTGGAGCGTCGCGCCGATGGCGGCGACGAACTCGGGGTCGGCGGTGCGCACGCCGATCTCGTGATCGTGCTCACGCGAGCGGCCGGTCACGTTGTAGGACGAGAAGATCACCTCGTCATCGGCGATGAGCGCCTTGCGGTGCAGCACCTCGGGGATCTCGTACGCGGTGCCGCCGTGTCCCAGCAGTTCCTTGAGGTGGGAGCGGCCGACCCACGAGATGACCGGAATGCCGAGCGGCGGCTTTCCGGGCGAAACGATCCGCACGTCGACGCCGCGCGCCGCGGCCTGGTTGATGTCCTCGATGAGGCCCTGGTCGGAGAGACCGGGCGTCGAGATCCAGACGCGCTGCTTCGCGTTGCGGATCAGGTCGCGGTAGCCGGTGGTCAGCTCCTGGATGCCCTGGTCCGGTGCGTTCTTGAGGACCTGCATCTCCTCGGGCGCGGGCTTGGCGAGCGCCGAGACGCCGCCAAGCGCGTCGGCGACCGACGCCGTGTGGCGCGCGCTGACGGCGCCGCCCACGCGACCCCAGCGGTCGAGCTGGTCGGCGGCGAGGCGCGCCGCGTCGATGCCCTTCAGCTGCACCATCGAGTCGTGGTAGTCGTCCTCGAGCTTGATGAAGTTGATGCCGCCGACGAAGGCATCGGTGCCGTCGACCGTGACCACCTTGCGGTGGTCGACGTGCGCGAGCCCCGGCGTCTCCTTGGCGCGCTGGCCCACGAGGGGGACGCGGAAGTTCGTGCGCACGTCGCCACCGGCGGCCTCGATGCGCTTCTGCATGCGCTGGAACGAACCGACGGGCAGCGCGACCATCGACACCTCGTCCGCCATGACGTTGACCTCGACGCCGCGGTCAGCGGCACGGACGAGCGCATCGACGACGTCGTGGCCCTTGCCGCCATCGCTGATCCCGAAGAACTCGGCGTTGACGACCGACTTCGCGCCGTCGATCGACTGCACGATGGCGGGGGTGACGTTGGTCTCGTTCCAGAGCTTCCAGCCGCGCGAGCCCTGTGCGTCGGGCATGCCCGGCGCGTTCGGCGCGCCCGACGTGACGGACGCGTCGAACTTCGGCAGCGCGAGGCCCGGCTCGGGCTTGGGCAGCATCGGCGCGTCGTCCACCACGGGCAGGGGGCGGGAGGCGGCGACGGGCGGCGTGATCGCGGGGAGGGCCATCTCCCGTAGCTCGGTTCCGACAACCTGCCGAAAGGTCCGCCGGCAGGCGCATTGGCCGTGCGCACCCACGGCGCTGGCCGGCGCTGGCCATCGCCGCGTACCGCACGCCGCCGTCGGTGACAGAATCGCCGCGGTGGCAGGCACGACCACATCAGGGGGAACGGGCAGCGGCGAGCTGCCTCCCGTCCCGGCGGGCCACGGCGAGTCCGGCGGCCTGCAACGCGTGCTCGGCGTGCCCGCGCTGTTCAGCGCCGCCTACGGCAACGTCGGCTCCTCGATCTACTACGCCCTCGGGCTCGTCGCCGGGTTCGCGCTCGGCCTGACGCCCGTCGCGTTCATCGTCTCCGGCGTGATCTTCATCATGACCGCGCTCACCTACGCGGAGGGCACGACGG
>JAOPYS010000327.1 GCA_025964465.1 Thermoleophilia bacterium | reverse complement strand
TCGACCTACGCGGCAGCGGCCGACACCGTCACCACGGGCTACCGCGCCGACATCGGCATGGCGCAGACCCCCGCCTCCTACAGCGGCATCGTGACCTACACGGCCGTCGCCAACCCCTGACACCGCCGGTGGCGGAGGTCGCTGGCCGCGTCGGGCCCAGTCGCACCCGCGACGACGCTGCGCGCGCGGCGGGCTCGGTACGCTTGCGCGCATGACGGACGCGACGAAGACCCCACGCACCATCCCCGCCGGCTTCAGCTCGCGCTGGATGCTCGACGGTCGCGCCGGCGAGGCCGCGACGGTGGGCGGCGATGCCGGCGCCGCCGCGCGCGCCATCGACACGGATGGCGACGGGGTCGCCGACACGCTGGCGCTGCGCGTCGACGCAGCGCCGGATCGCCGCTCCGCGTGGGGCACGGCCGGCGCGTGGATCGCGCGGTCGTTCGTGACCATCGTGCTCGTCGCTGCGCTCGTGGTGGCAGGCATGGCCATCACGAGCCTCCTCCAGACCCGCCAGCAGCTGGACGACGCCCGGGCGGACGTGACCCGCGAGCGTTCGACCGCCGATGCCGCACGCGCCGAGGCCGCCGACGCCCAGCGCGACGTGGCCCGTCTGGAACGCGACGCGGGCACCACCACCTCCGACACGGCCAAGCTCACGGACGAGCGCGACGAGCTGCGGCTGGAGAACGACGTCCTCCGGCGCATGCTGCTCGACGCGGACCGGGGTTCCTCGACCACCGGCAGCCACGTCACCGGCTGAGGCGTGCTGCTCGCGGTCGACATCGGCAACACGCAGACGGTGCTCGGCCTGTTCGAGCTCGACTCGCCGCCGGCCGCCGACCCCACGCACCGGTGGCGCCTGCGGACGCAGCCGGCCGCGACGTCGGACGAGGTCGCGGCGACGGTCACCCAGCTGCTCGCGCTCGACGGCGTGGCGCTGGGCGAGGTCGAGCGCCTCGCCCTCTCCTCCGTCGTGCCCACGCAGACCCGCCCGTGGCGCAACCTCGCCGCGCGCATGGCGGGCGAGCGCGCGCCGACCGTCGTGGGGCCCGGCCTGCGCACGGGGCTGCGCATCGCCACGAGCGAGCCGCACGAGGTGGGCGGTGACCGCATCGTCAACGCCGTCGCGGCGTGGGAGCGCTACGGCTGCGCCTGCATCGTCGCGGACCTCGGCACGGCCACCACGCTCGACGTGGTCGATGGCTCCGGCGCCTACATCGGCGGCGCAATCGCTCCCGGGCTGGCCATCTCGGTGGAGGCGCTCGTGGCGCGGGCCGCGCGCCTGGCCACCGTCGACCTGCACGTGCCCGCGCGGGCGATCGGCCGTGACACCGCGGACGCCGTGCGCAGCGGCACGCTGCTGGGCGCCGTCGCCCATCTCGAGGGCCTCGCGGCACGGCTGCGGGCAGAGCTCGTGGCCGACCACGGCGTGCCGGCCGGCACGCACATCCCGATGGTCGCGACCGGCGGCTGGGCCAACGTGCTCGGTCCGCACGTCACGGGCCTCGACGCGGTCGACCCGGACCTCACCCTCCGCGGGCTGCAGCTCCTGGCCCTGCACCGCTGACGGCGCCCGCGCCCAGGGTCGCTTCCTCGATCCTCGCAGCGTCGATGACCCGTGGCTCGCCGATCGCCCGGTGCAGCGCGACGATACCCGCCTCGTGGGGCACGTCGCCGGCGGTCGAGATGCACAGGTCACGCGCCACGATCGGCTCGAAGCCGGCGTCGAACAGGGCGAACACGGTGGCGAGGACGCACTGGTCGGTGTCCATCCCGACGACGTGCACGCGCTCGGTGCCGCTCGCGCGAAGCCGCGCCGCCAGCTCCTCCCCCAGGCTCGAGTACGTCGGCAGCTCGTGACACTCCAGGCCGAGCGCCGCGATCGGCTCGAGCAGCGCGCACTCGTCGTCGCCGCGCATGTCCGACGCGACGAGCCGGTCGTAGGTGCAGCCCGGGACGTTGCGGAACAGCGACGCCGCCACCAGCCCGTGATGCGCGCCGACCCGACGCACGTGCTCGGCGATGCGCTGCGCCAGGCGCATGCCCTCCTGCTCGCTGCCCGCGGCCATGCCGACCTGCATGTCCACGACGAGCAGGGCGCTGCGTGAGTCGGCGGTCAGGTCGGGTGCGGTAGCCATGCCTCCACCCTTGCCGCCACACCGCTCGATAAACGAGCGGACGCCCTCAGCGGACCGAGCGCAGCTGCGGCGCCGACGCGGCCTCCGCGGCGAACTGCCCGGCCTCGTCATCGGGCATCGCGTAGGTGTGCTCAGCCGTGGGGAAGGAGCCGTCGCGCACGGCGGCGGCGTAGCTTCGCAGCGCGTCGACCGTCGGCGCGGTGAGGTCGCCGAAGCGGTGCACGAAGCGCGGGACGCGCTCGGTGAGGCCGAGCATGTCGTGCCACACGAGTACCTGCCCGGAGGTGCCAGGGCCGGCACCGATGCCGATCGTCGGCACGGCCAGGCGCGACGTGACGCGCTCCGCCACCTCCGCCGGGATGGCCTCCAGGACGATCGCCACCGCACCCGCCGCCTCCAGCGCGAGTGCGTCCTCCAATAGCCGTGCGGCTGCCGCTGCCGTGCGGGCCTGGGCCCGGAAGCCGCCGAGCGCGGGCGCGGACTGTGGGGTGAGGCCCAGGTGGCCCACCACGGCGATGCCCGCCTCCGCGATCGCCCGGGCGCGGTCGACCGCCCGACCGCCGCCCTCGAGCTTCACCGCGTGCGCGCCGCCCTCCCCCACGAGCCGACCCGCGTTCACCACCGCCAGCTCGTCGCTCGGCTGGTAGCTCATGAACGGCAGGTCGCCCACGACCATGGCGCGGCGCGCCCCGCGTGACACCGCGCGCGTGAACAGCAGCATCTCCTCCATGGTCACGTCGTTGGTGCTCTCGCGACCGAGCACGACCATTGCTGCGGAGTCGCCCACCAGCAGCAGGTCGATGCCGGCCTCGTCCGCGAGCCGTGCAGAGGGGTGGTCGTAGGCGGTCACCATCACGAGGCGGCGCCCCGAGGCGACCACGTCGCGCAGGTTCGCGGGGTGCACTCGCTCGGGCGGGGTGGGGGTGTCGGTCATGGTGTCTCCCGAGGGACGTGTGGTGGGTCGAGGCGGAGGTTGTCGATGAGGCGGGTGGCGCCGACGCGCACGGCCACGAGCAGCTGGGCCGGGTGGTCGAGGCGGTCCACCGGGTCGAGGGTGAGCGGGTCGACGATCGCGACGTAGTCGACGTCCTGGACGCCGCCGTCGGTGAGCGCGTCGAGCACGACCGCCTGCACGGCCGCGGCCGATCGCTCCCCCGCAGCGACGGAAGTGGTTGCGGCGTCGAGTGCCCGAGGGATCGACGCGGCACGGCAGCGATCGTCGGCGTCGAGGTAGGCGTTGCGGCTCGACAGGGCGAGCCCGTCGACGTCGCGCACGGTGGGCACGGCGCGCACGCGCACCGGCAGCCCGAGGCGGTCGACGAGGGCGCGCACCACGGCGAGCTGCTGGAAGTCCTTCTCGCCGAGGTAGAGCACGTCGGGCGCGACCGCACGCAGGAGGCGCGCCACGACGGTGGCGACGCCGTCGAAGTGCCCGGGCCGGGCGAGCCCCTCGAGCACGGCGCCGAGCCCCCCGGCGCGCTCCGCGGGCCCGGCGGAGGCGCCGTGCACGTCGTCGTCGCCCGGTCGCCACAACACGTCCGCGCCCGCGCGCGCGACGATCGCAGCGTCGGCGTCGGGCGTACGCGGGTAGCGATCGAGGTCCTCACCCGCGCCGAACTGCAGCGGGTTGACGTAGGCGCTGACCACGACGTTCGCGCACTCCGCCCGCGCGCGCCGCACGAGCTCTGCGTGCCCGTCGTGGAGGGCCCCCATCGTGGGCACGAACGCCACGGTGCCGCCGTCGAGGCGCAGGCGGGCGACGGCGTCGTCCAGCTCGGCGCGGGTCGAGGCGACCACGAGCTGGGCGATCATCCGACCACCGCCGCGTCGAGCGCCCGCGCGATGCGCGCCGCGCCGTCGTCGTCGAGCCGGCCGGCATCCCGGGCGAGCCGCGCAGCATCGCTGGACAGGGCGCGGTAGGTCGGCGCGAGCTCGGGTGCCTCGGCATCGAGCCAGGCCAGGTGCGTCGCCACCGTACCCGCGTCACCGCGCGACACCGGCCCTGTCAGCGCTCGTGCCGGGCCCTCCGCGACGGCCCGCTCCACCGCACCCAGCGCCAGTCGACCGAAGGCGTCGAGCGACGTCGCCGCGTCGACCCCCGCACGCGCCGCGAGCTCGAGCGCGTCGGCGAGCAGGGCGACGCTGGCGTTCGCGGCCAGCGTGGCCGCCGCGTGCCAGGCCACGCGGTCGGCATCCGCGACCTCGACGGTGCGCAGGCCCGCCGCTCTGGCCAGCGCCTCCACCTGTTCGCGCGCCTCGGGGCCCGAGCCGTCGACCGCCGCGACCGCCCCTGACAGTGCGGCCCCCCGTGCATCGCGCGTCAGCGCCACCAGCGGATGCAGCCGCGCCGTCGCGCCGCCATGGTCGACCAGTCGGTCCAGGGCACGCAGCGAGGCGCAGCCGGACGTCAGCACCGTCAGGCGCGGTGGCCCGAGCATCGTCTCGGCGAGGCATGCGACCACACCGTCGATGGCGTCGTCGGGCACGGCGAGGATGGCGACGTCCGCGCCGAGGACGGCCTCTTCCACGGAAGCGGTCGCGTCCAGTCCGAGCAGCGCCGATGCACGTGCACGGCCCTCGGGCGAACGGCTGCTGGCACCGGTCACGGTGCAGCCCGCGTCCTGGAGCGCGAGTGCGAGCGCGCAGCCGAGGCGGCCGGCGCCGACGATGCCCACGCGTGCGCGCGGGTGGCGAGGGTCGTTCATGTGGTGCGCTCCCCGGTGCCGCGCCCCACCCGTCTGGGCCATGTGCTCCATGGCCGAGGGCGGGGTCGCAGTC
Source organism: Thermoleophilia bacterium (assembly GCA_025964465.1). GTDB lineage: Bacteria > Actinomycetota > Thermoleophilia > Gaiellales > SKUG01 > JAGQUL01. The sequence continues at coordinate 35 of JAOPYS010000327.1, read as the reverse complement.
GAGCTTCGTGCACCCGTACCCTACCCGCCCGGGGC
>JAOPYS010000316.1 GCA_025964465.1 Thermoleophilia bacterium | reverse complement strand
AGGGCGTCGCCGACGCCGACACCGAGATGTCGGGGCTGGTCGCCACGTGCGAGCAGATCGGCGTCCAGGTGATGGCCGAGCGCGAGCGCGCGCTCGCCGACTACGAGCCCGACGTGGTCGAGCTGGCCATCGCCATCTCCCGCCGCATCGTCAACGCCGCGATCGACGTCGACGAGACGCTCGTGGTGGAGGCGTGCCGCGGTGCGATGCGCAAGGCCTTCCAGCGCGGTGCGCTCCAGGTGCTGGCCCACCCGGCCGACCTCGAGCTGCTGCGCACCGCCGGCCCCGAACTCGCCCGCGAGCTGGGTGGCGTCGAGCACTTGGACTTCGTGGAGGAGCGGCGCCTCGACCGCGGCAGCGTCGTCGTTCGCACTCCCGCGGGCGAGATCGACGGCACCATCGCCGGCAAGTCGGACAAGATCGAGGACGCGCTGCGCGAGGGCATCGAGCAGCGCATCGCCATCCGCCGCGCGAGCTGAGTCAGGCGCCGACGAGGTCGCCGTAGACGAGCGCGGCCTGCAGCGTCGGGTCCGTCGTCAGCTCCAACGCGTTCTCCACCGAGCGACGCACCGTGGGGGCGTTGGTGCGAGCCGCGAGCATGCCGGCTGCCGCGGCAGCCTGCACCGGGCCGGCCTCGCCCATCTCGGTGACCGTGTCGAGCGCGTCGCGCATCTGCACGGAGCCCACGTCGCCCACCAGCGCCCCGAGGGCGAGCCCCGCGCGCATCGCGGGGTCGGGGGTGAGCCGCTCCGCATCGTCGATGGCGCGCCGCACGTCGGGCCAGTACCGCTCCTCGTGCAGCGCGGCGTAGGTCACGGCCGCCTGCACGGGTTCGTCGTCGCTGGCGGCGAGGGCGTCCTCGACGACGCGACGCATGCTGGTCAGGTCGCGGTCCCCCGCGAGCGCGCCGGCGATGGCAGCGGCGCGGACGGCATCGCCGCCGCCCAGGTGCTCGCTGTCGCGCAGCACGCGCGCCATGTCGCGCGAGCCGAGGTCGCCCTCGAGCGCACCCAGCGCGAGCGCGCCCTGCAGGACGGGGTCGTCGGTCAGGTGCGACGCGTTCTCCCACGCGGAGGAGGCATCGCTCCACCCGACGCGCCCGAGCAGTTGCCCGGCCGCGAGCCCGGCCTGCGCCGGTACATCCGCCGTGAGGTCCGTGGCGTTGTCGTGCGCGCTGCGCATCTCGACGTAGCCGGCCGGGCCGGCGACGCCCATCCGTCGCTGCGTGCCGCCGGGTCCGAGGGGGAGGTCCATGGGTCGGATCCTGCGCGTGGCCGCGCGTGCGGCTCCAGCGGATGGCGCGGGCTCGGCCCGCGTCCACGCCCCGGATGGCCCATGCCGACCGGGCTCCGACGAATGTTTGCATTTTGTTCAAGGTAATCGGCGCCCCTGCCGATATACAACGAGCCCCCCCGCCCCACGGCGGGTCGCAACGATCAGGAGACGCCCACATGAAGGCTCGTGCATTCATCATCGCCTGCAACCTCGCTGTCCTCGTGGCGGTTATCGGCGGAGGCGCCGCAGCTCGCCTGCGCTGAGCCTCATGGAGCGGTGCGCGGATGCCGATGGGCGGTGAGACCGCCGCTCATCGCGGCCGCAAGGCCCATCCGCACCGTGACCCGCTTCCGCACAGCCCTCGCCCGACTTCGGATCGCACTGCCGCCCCTGGCGTGCGGTGCATTCCTCGGGGCGCCGTTGGTGCGTTGGGGGGCGACGGGGGATCCGGTCGACGGGATCGCCATCGCTGCGACGTTCGTCCTGGTCTCCATCGGCTGTCGCATGTCGATCCAGGCGCCGTCGAAGGCCGGTGACCCGACCACGTGGACCCTCATGTCCGCGATGCAGTTCGCGTCACTCATGGTGTTCGGTCCGTGGGTGGTCATCCCAGCATCGGTCGCGGCGGTCCTGCTGCACTGCCGTCTCGCAGGCCGACCGGTCGTCGCATGCTTCGGCAACGCCGCGATCGCCGGCACCGCCCAGGTCGTCGCCGCCGCGGCGTTCTCGGGTCTTGGAGGGTCGTTCGGGCACATCCAACTCCCGGGGGACTACGCACCGTTCGCGCTCGGAGCGATGGCATTCGCCGTGGCTGCCGAACTGCTGGTCGCCGCTGACAGCTGCGCGGAACAGGTCTCGGAAGGTGCGTCGGTGGGGTTGGTACTGCGCAACGAGGCAGATGGCCTTCGCGAGTACCTCCCCGCGTCGCTGCTGGAGACGCTCGTCGGCATGTCGCTCGGCATGGTCTACCTGCTCGGCGCGTGGGCAACCCTGGTCCTGCTCGCACCGATCGCATCGCTGTACCTGGCGATGCGGCGCGGCGTGCGCGTCGCACACGTGACCGAGGCGGCGCTCGAGACCTTCGCAAACATCGTCGACGAGCGTGACCGCTACACGTTCGAGCACTCGTCGCGCGTCACGGAGTACGCCGTGATGATCGGGCGCGAGCTCGACTTCACGGAGACCCAGATGAAGTCGCTGTACTGGACCGCACGGCTCCACGACCTCGGCAAGATCGCCGTGGAGAACGCCATCCTGAACAAGCCCGGGCCGCTCGACGACGCCGAGTTCGCCGTGATGAGAACGCACCCGGTCGTCTCCGCGAGGATCCTCGAGTCGTTCGCGTTCGACGAGCGCGCCGCGGACGCCGTGCGCTGCCACCACGAGCGGTTCGACGGGCGCGGGTACCTGCGACGTGCCGCAGAGACGGTGCCGCTCGATGCCTTCGTGATCGCCGTCGCCGACTCCTACGACGCGATGACGAGCGATCGGCCGTACCGCCAGGGCATGCCGAGGGAACGGGCGCTCGACGAGATCCGCGCCAACATCGGCACGCAGTTCCACCCCGAGTGCGCGCGGGCGTTCCTGCGCGTGATGGATCGGCGCGACGACCTCGCGCCGGGGGATGAACAGGTGGAGCTCGACGAGCTGCGGGACGTGGCCTGATGTTCCTGCTGCCGCTCTTCGCGATGGCGTTCGTGGTGATCCTGCTGCGCGGCGGTCGGGTGGGCCGGCTCGCGACGGTGCAGATCCACCACCCGTGGCTCGCCTTCGTCGGCGTATTCGGGAGCCACGCCGTGTACAAGTCCGGCATCTACTATGGCTCCCCGATGCTCGGCCGTCCGATCTGGGTGCTGTCGATCGCGGCGATCGGCGCGTGCATGTACCTCAACCGCCACCACCGCGGCCTGCCGCTGGCGGCACTCGGAGCGCTCAGCAACGCGATCGTCATCATGGCCAACGGGGGTCGCATGCCGACGGGTCGCTGGGGGTGGGAGCTGTTCACCCACATGCCGACGTGGTACCGCCAGCCCGGGTTCACCAACGAGGTGACGGAGACCATCCTGCCGTTCACGGGTCGGGGGACGCGGCTCGACGCGCTCGCTGACGTGCTGCCGCCGATCCTGCCGATGTCCTATCCGTTCAGCGTCGGGGACGTCCTGCTGGGCGTGGGCGTGATCTGGTTCATGGCTTCCGTGATGCTCGCGCGTGCTCCGGAGGAGGCGGCTGCCGAGACGACCGACGCCGCGCCACGTGCGACCCCCGCCCCGACGCCCATCCCTGTCGCTGCTCCAGCCCCCGCCCCTGCTCCTGGGCCCAGGCCCGTCCCTGTCCAGGCACCGGTGCTCGCCGCTCCGGAGGCGCAGGTCGTGCCCGCGACGTCGCCTGCGACGCCCCACCCGAAGGCGGCCCCTGCGGCCCCGCTGGACCTCGTCGCACTCGCATCCGTGTCGCTCGCGTCGCGCCACGCGCAGCGCCTGCGGTCGTCGCCCGTCGCCGACCACCGGCTGCGCGACGCCGCGTAGCGGCTGGAACGCGGCGGGGACGGGTATCCACCTCGTCGGATGACCGAGCCGCCGATCGACCTCGCGAGCTACCACGACCGCCTGCAGCGCGTGGACCCGTACCGCCTCAACGGGCGGGTCGTGCAGGTGATCGGCCTCGTCATCGAGGCGCAGGGCCCAGAGGCGCAGGTCGGCGAGCTGTGCCACGTCCACGTCAGTCGCCACGAGGAGCCGATCTCGGCGGAGGTCGTCGGCTTCCGCGAGGGGCGCACGCTGCTCATGCCGATCGGCGAGATGCGCGGCATCGCACCCGGCAACGAGGTCGTGGCCACCGGGCACCCGGTGCGCGTGGGGGTGGGGGACGCGCTCCTCGGGCGCGTCGTCGACGCCACCGGCGCGCCGATCGACGGCAAGGGGCCGATCGAGGCGGAGGCGCGCGTGTCACTCCACGCCGACCCGCCGCCGCCGCTCGGGCGCCGACGCATCGACACGCAGCTCGACCTCGGCGTGCGCGCGATGGACGCACTGATCCCGTGCGGGCGCGGGCAGCGGCTCGGCGTGTTCGCCGGTTCGGGCGTCGGCAAGAGCTCGCTCATGGGGATGATCGCGCGGTCCACCACCGCGGACGTCAACGTCATCGCGCTCGTCGGCGAGCGCGGTCGCGAGGTGCTCGAATTCATCGAGCGCGACCTGGGGGAGGAGGGGATGGCGCGCAGCGTCGTCGTCGTCGCGTCCTCCAACGAGAGCGCCGTCAAGCGCATCGGCGCCGCCTTCGCCGCGACCTCGATCGCCGAGTTCTTCCGCGACCGCGGGCAGGACGTGCTGCTGATGATGGACAGCGTCACGCGCTTCGCGATGGCCCAGCGCGAGATCGGCCTGGCGATCGGCGAGCCGCCGGCCACGCGCGGGTTCACGCCGAGCGTCTTCGCGCTGCTGCCGCGACTGCTGGAGCGCGCCGGCACCGCCGACCGCGGCTCCATCACCGGCCTGTACACGGTGCTGGTGGAGGGCGACGACATGAACGAGCCCATCGCTGACGCGGTGCGCGGCATCCTCGACGGGCACGTGGTGCTCTCGCGCGACCTCGCGCACAAGAACCACTACCCGGCCATCGACGTGCTCTCCTCGATCAGCCGCCTGCAGTCGGAGCTGCTGACGCCCGAGCAGGTGCGCGCCGCCGGGCTCGTGCGCGAGACGCTGGCCACGTACGCCGACCGCGAGGACCTCGTCTCGATCGGGGCCTATGCCGTCGGGTCGGACCCGAAGGTCGACTACGCCATCGCCAAGAAGCCGGAGATCGACCGCTTCCTGCAGCAGCGCATGGACGAGCGCACCACCGCGCCCGAGGCGCGCGCGCAGCTCGAGCTGCTGGTCGGCGACGCGCCGCCGTCGTTCTTCTAGGGAGCCGGGTTCGGCGGGCCCGCGGGCGGTGTCAGTCGCTCGTGCCACCGCGCCGTGAAGCCGGCGTTGAGCCCCTCCTCGGCGACGATCGCCGGGTCGACGCCCGACGCTGCGATCGCCTTCGGCTGGAGCCCGGGCGGCAGGGACGAGACGTTGACGCCCTGGACCGTGCCGACGCCGCTGGCGAGGCCGCGCCCGCCAAGGCGCGCACCACGCCCGGCGACGAGCGCGTCGACCTTTGTCGTGCCGCCGGTCTCGACGATGCGGTACGGACCGAGCTGCTCGCTGGCCGAGGCCGTGGATGCCGCGGAGGCGCCCGGCGACGCTGCGGTCGCGGGAAGCGAGCCACTGCGCTCGAGCGCCAGCTCCGGGCGCTGGAGGCGAACCCCGGAGGTGACATCCTGGGGTCCGCGGTGACCGCGTTCGAGGATCGACGTCTGTTCGGCGTAGCGGCGCAGCTGCGGATTGTCGAAGCTGGGCTTCATGCCCCCGGCCGAGCGGTCCATCTCGTCGAGCAGCGAGCCCATCGAGCGGCCGTGTTCGAGGCCGTCGAGCACGAAGGCGCGGGTCGGTTCGTGCACGGAGACCGCGTCGCCGACGCCGCGCTGCATGGCCGTGGCGGCTGCCAGGAGCTCGGCGTGGTCGAGGTGGCCACGCGCCACGGATGTCAGTCGACCGGGCGTGCCGATGCGGTTGACCACCGGCGTCGCGACCTCGAGGTAGCTGGCGAGGCCGATGCCACCAGTGAAGCGTGCGCCCAGGCGGGCGTCGTTGATGGCCTGGAGACCACCCTGGTGCATCGCGCCGGATTCGAACGATGCGGCCGTCGCCCGCAGGGCACGCACGTTGCGGGCACCGTCGCGGAACGCGAGGATCCCGAGCGCGCCGGCGCCGAGGATGCCGGCCCCCACGAGCCAGGGCGCGAGCGAGCCGTGGTGGTCGCCCGGATCGGGCGGTGGCACTGGACCGGGATCGGGATCCGAACCGGGTGGCGGCGGCAGCTGCGAGCCGGGCGGCGTGCCCGGGTTCGGTGGCGTGCCCGGAACGGTGTCGGGCGGCGGCGGCACGGAGCCGTCGGGCGGCGTGCCCGGCGTGCTGCCGGGCGGCGGCGGGACGGAACTGTCCGGCGGCGTGCCCGGCGTGGTGCCGGGCGGCGGTGGAATGGAACCGTCCGGCGGTGAACCGGGCGTGGTCCCCGGCGGC
>JAOPYS010000291.1 GCA_025964465.1 Thermoleophilia bacterium | reverse complement strand
GCGTCTCCCCGATGGATCGCCTCACCTACCCCGACATCGCACGGATCTTCGGCACCGGGCTGATCGCCACGGGCCTCGGGCTGCTCATGTTCGTGGTCATCACGATCACGTGGGGCGACCCGTTCACCCGCCTGAGCGAGCAGGCCGCGCAGGAGAAGCTGACCAAGCAGATCGCGGCGGACCTGCCGACCGGTGCGGCGCTGCAGACGGCCACGAGCCTGGATCCGGCGCTCACCAGCGCCCAGGCCAGCCTCGCGCGCAAGACCATTCCGCTCGGCGCGGCGGTGGGGAAGATCATCATCCCCAAGGCCAAGGTGAACGTGAACAAGGTGTTCGAGCACGGCGCCCGAGACCAGGACCTCGCCGACGGGCCCGGCCTCTACAAGGAGTCGTACTTCCCCGGCTCGGGCCACCCGATCGCCATCGCCGGGCACCGCACCACCCACGGCGCGCCGTTCCTCAACATCGACCGGCTGCGCCCCGGCGACCCGATCATTCTCAAGGTCCCCTACGGCACCTTCACCTACCGCGTCACGCGCACCCAGATCATCTCCCCGGACGACTGGTCGATCCTCGAGTTCGGCGCGGCGGAGAAGACGCCCGCGCTGCGCGCGGCGGTGCTGCGGACCAACCACTGCCTCGGCGGCACGTGCGAACACCTCGTGCTGACGGCCTGCCACCCCAAGTACTCGGCCGCCAAGCGCCTCGCCGTGTTCGCCCGCCTCAGCAAGGTGCAGCTCGTCGGCGGACGGGCGGCGGCCGCGTGAGCGAGGCCACCTACGCACCCATGCCGCAGGCGCCGACGGCGCAGGCGCCCTCGGGGATGCACGCCGACGGTGCAGCCCACAGCGCGTGGGCCCCGAACGTCTTCACCTGGGTGCTGACGTGGCGCGCCCTGATCTGCGCCGAGCTGCTCGTGGCGATCGTCGCCGACCTCGCCCCCAGCTCCGCGTGGCTCGTGCTCGGGGCCGCGGGCGCATGGACGCTCGTCAGCGCCGGGCCGGCCCTGTCCCCGCCGGTAGGCTCGCTGCTGCGCCGCCTCGTGCTCGTGGTCGACCTCGCAGCCTGCGTCGCCCTGCTGGCGCTCGCGCGCGACGACGCGACGCTCTCGCTGCTGGCGGCCTACGCCTGCTCCAGCGCGGTCAGCTGGGCGGCGCATCGCCCCGTGGACGCGTTCATCGCCGGCGGTGTCTGCGCCGCGGCGTTCATCGCCCTCGCCGCGCTCGACCTGGGCGCCGCCGACCAGCCCGCCGGCATCACCGGCACCCTGTCGCTGTTCCTGTTCTTCTCGCTCGCAACGAGCGGGTTCTTCACCGTCGCGCACCGCATCGGCGCGCTGGAGATCGCGGCGGAGATCAGCCGCGAGCGCGGGCGCTACCGCCGCGACCTGCACGACCGGCTCGGCCAGGCGCTGTCGGGCATGCACTTCGAGGTGCAGGCCGTGCAGGCCGTCGGGCACGACGAGCACGCGTCCGCGCGGCTGCTGTCGCTCGCCGACGGCTACCGCGACTCGCTGCGCATGCTGCGCGACCTGTTCCGCGTCGGCGACGAGCCGATGGTCGGCACCAACGTCGCCAGCGTCATCCGCCAGGAGGCGCGGCGCATGGGCCAGCAGGCCGGCGTGCGGATCGGCGTGGAGACCACCGGCGACGCCTCGCGCGTGCCGCCGTGGATGCGCCCGCACGTCGTGGCGATCGGCGGCGAGTGCGTCAACAACGCCGTGAAGAACGGGCACGCCGCGGGCATCGACATCACCCTCGACGTGACCGAGGAGCTGCTCGTGCTCTCCGTCACCGACGACGGCGTGGGCTTCGACAACCCGCCCGGCACGATCACGGAGAAGGAAGGCCACTACGGCCTGCGCGAGATGGCCGAGCGCGCACGGATCTGCGGCGGCGAGGTCGTCGTCGCGTCGCAGCCGGGCTTCGGCACGCGCGTGCGCCTGCAGGTGCCGATCCCGGTCGGGGCCACCGAGGACGTGCTCGAGCGCGACGCCTCACGCCTGCGCGAGAACGTGTGGACGCTGCTCATGGGCCTGCGCGTGGTGCTGGGCGCCGTCGCACTGGTGCAGGTGGCCAGCGCCGTCGTGCGCGACGACGGCACCTCGCGGCTCGTGGCGGCCGCCCTCGCCGTCTTCGTGCTGCTCGACGTAGGCCTCGTGGCCGCTCGCTCACGCGCCGTGCAGCGCGGCCTCGGGCGCGACGCGGCCGCCGTCCTGCCCTACGGCGCCATCGTCGGGCTCTCCTTCGCCGCCGCGCTGTGGGCGAACGTGGCGCCGGTGGTGCTGCTGTACGCGCCGCTCGCCCTGCTCGGCGTGGGCGTGGCCAGCGGCCGACGTGGCGCTGCGCGAGGCGCGTGGACGATGCTCGCCGCCGTCGTGGGGGCCGCCGCTGTCGCGTCCGTCGCCGGGCGGGTCACCGATTCGGAGCTTCGCGCCGCCCTCGTGCACGTCACCGACATCGCCCTGCTCGGCATGGCCGCGGTGCAGGGCGCCAAGCTGCTGGACCGGCTCGAGACGCTGCAGATCCGCGTGCGCTACCAGGCGCTCGCACGGCTGCGCCACGGGCTGTCGAGCAGGATGCGCGACCAGCTCACCGAACGTCTGGAAGAGCTCGAACGCCACGCGCGCGCGCTCGCCACCGACACGCCCGACGGCGAGGCCTTCGCCGAGGAGGCCGCGCGCCTCACCGCCGAGAGCACCGAGCTCAAGCAGCGACTTCGAGACATCGTCCACACACTCGCAGACCCCACACCACAGCAGCACGGAAGGACCCCAGCCCATGTCTGAAGCACAGGTCAGCGTCATCGTCGTCGACGACCACCCGGTGGTGCTCGAAGGGCTCAGGCGTGGCCTCGGCCAGCAGCCCGGGCTCGACATCGTCGCCGCGTGCAGCGATCCGTCGAGCGTGCTGCGCAACGTCGCGCGGCACCGCCC
>JAOPYS010000248.1 GCA_025964465.1 Thermoleophilia bacterium | reverse complement strand
AGCTCGAGGACACGATCCGCAGCTTCCGCGAGATCCTGTCGGGCGAGTACGACACGGTGCCGGAGCGCTTCTTCATGTTCCGCGGCTCGATCGACGAGGTCAAGGAGGCCTGGGCGGCCGAGCAGGCCAAGACCAACCAGCCCGCGGCGGTCTGACGATGGCGTCGACGCACACTCCCTTCCCCGCCAAGGTGGTCACGCCCGAGGGCGTGCTGTTCGACGGGCAGGTCCGCGAGCTGCAGGTGACGAGCGTCACCGGTGGCCTCGGCATCCTCGCGCGGCGCTCGCCCGTGGTGGCCGACCTCAAGCTCGGGCAGGTGCGCGCCGAGCTCGAGGATGGCACCTGGGTGACGTGGGCGACGGAGGAAGGCTTCGCGCAGGCCTCGGAGTCGACGGCCACCGTCGTCGTCGAGGAGGCGATCGCGGTCGATCGGATCGATGCGGCGACCGCCGCGGAGATCGTGTCGGAGGCGCGAGCCCAGCTCGACGCCGCCGGTGACGACGAGGTGGCCGCAACCGCCGCCCGCCGCCAGATCGCGTGGGGCGAGCACCTGGCGTCCCTCACCCTCCGCTGACCCGAGCGCAGCGGTTCGCCCGTCCTGCACCGCGCTAGCGCGGTGCCCGGCGCTCGCCGGGGCGGGCGTCCCCGTCGCGGCGGTCGTCGTCGTCGCGGTCAGCGGCGGCATCGTCGGCGCGCCTGCGTCGTTCGCCCGTGTCGGAGGCGCGCCCCGCGCGTCGGTCCTCCCAGATGCCCCACAGCTGCGGGTCCTCCTCCACCCACTCCGGCTTCGGCCCGCCACGCAGGCGCGCGTACAGCCGGCGCAGCCGAGGGATGGTCTCGTTCTCGACCCGGTCCATGATGATCGCAGCGCGCCGGTACTCGCTCGCCAGCAGGAACGCGCCCGGGAGGAACAGGAACATGCCGCCAGGCCCCGGGATGGCGCCCACGACGGGCGACAGGGCCAGGAGGATGCCGCCCGCCGCGATGCGGAAGGGCCGGACGAGGGGGCCGTGGTGCTCGGCGCGGCGCTGCTCGTAGCGATCCATGAACCGGTGCCGGCGCGCACGCGCTCGACCCCACAGGTTCGGGGTCGCATCACCGCTCGACGCGACCTCCGGATCGAGCTGACCGTCCCCTCCGTCCACGCTGTCCATCATGGCACGCGCATCGGGGTCGGGCGCGGTAGGTTCGCCCGACCGTTCGACCCGAGGAGAGACCGATGGCGCACACGCACGTGGACCCGGCCCAGGCCGCCGAACGCGCCGGCGTGCGCATCCGCGCGGCAGAGCCCGAGGACATCGAGGCGATCTCCGCGACGATGGACGATCCCGGGGTGATCGGTGGCACGCTGCAGGTCCCGTTCACGTCGGTCAAGCAGCGCCGCGACCACTTCAACTTCGGCGACCCGCACGTGCGGTTCCTCGTGGCGGTGCCAGTCGACGGCGACGAGCCGATCGGCAACATCGGCCTGCACCGCAACACCCGGCCGCGTCGCATCCACACGGCGGGGCTCGGCATGAGCGTGCGCGACTCGTGGCAGGGCCGCGGCGTCGGATCGGCCCTCATGGCCGCAGCGGTCGATGTCGCCGACAACTGGTGGCAGGTCACCCGCATCCATCTGGAGGTCTTTGCCGACAACGCGCCGGCGATCGCCCTCTACCGCAAGTTCGGGTTCGAGGTCGAGGGGACGCTGCGCAAGGACGCGTTCCGCGACGGGGAGCTCGTCGACAGCCTTGTCATGGCACGCCTGCGCCCCTAGGCGCACGCGCTCGGAGGGCTACGCCGCGGCAGGCGCGCCGGCCGACCGCCCGATGTCGCGAAGTGCGTCGCGCGTGATCGCGAACTCCTGCACGGCGGCACGTCGCGACGGGGTCAGCCCGAGCCCGAAGGCCGCGTTGGCGGCCGAGACACCAGTGGCCTGGAACTGGTGTCCTGCCTCTGCCCACTGCCCGGCGGCCTTCGGCGTGTCGGCACCGAAGTCCGCGAACGAGTTGAGCGCGGAGATGACTGGCACGAAGGGTCGGTCGCGGTGCTCACGCGACGGGACCAGCAGGTCGCTCGCCCCCGTGCGCAGCGGGTCGTCGTGGTGGTCATGCATCGTGAAGCGTGGCGCGGCACGACCGGAGTCGGCGGCCGCGTCGAGATCGGCTCTGCCCCACGCGACCAGTCCTTCCTGCTCGCCCCGCTCGAGCCGACCCGCGGTGGCCCGGGCAGCACGCGAGAACGCGGGTGCCCCCTCGAGCAGCGCGTGGTCGACGCCGAGCTTGGCCAGCCCCTCGGCACCGATGCGCACGGGGGCGAGGGAGCCGTAGCAGAGGGAGCTGACGAGCAGCTCGCTGCGTGTCTCGGCGGGCTGCGCGGCGATGCGCTGCTGCAGGCCTTCCAGCACCAGCCGCAGCGTCCGTTGCGTGTCGCCGAGCCGCTGGAGCACGAAGAACGGCTCCGACTGCACGGTCTGTGGCATCAGGGTGATCGTGTCGCCGAGCTTCGCGTGCTCGACGGCGAGCGGCACGATCTCGTCCGTGTCGCCGATCGCAGCTGGGCTCACGACGTGGATCGTGCCGAAGGATGATCCGTTGGCGGCGTCGAAGCGTTCGAGCATGAGCCGCGCGACCTCCTCGGGCCGGCCCTTCGCCTCCGGTGCGCCGACGGCGAGGCGCACCGGTGTGCGCAGTGCATCGACCCCCATGGTCTCGCGGATGTCCGCCGGCGTTGCGACGCCGCGCAGGAAGCTGCGGCCCTTGCCGACCTGGTCCCACGTGCGTTCGCTCGTGCCCGGCAGCCCCAGCAGGTGCGCCTTGGCCGCTGCGCTGCGCACCTCGTAGTCGGCCTTCGCCAGGTCCGGGGTCCACTTCGCCATCGATGCAGCGGAGGGCGTGACGATCGAGCGCGCCGCCTCGGCCACGCTCGGCGCCCGTCGCAGGCCGCCGCGCGCGGCGAGCACGCCGAGCGTCGCCGTCCCGAGCACCGCCGCGGCAACTGCTCCGGACGCCACGGTGCCGTGCCCGTCCGTGTCGCTACCATCGATCGCGCTGGTGAGCGCCGCAGCACCGCCACCGGCGGCGGTGAGCACGCCGATGGAACTGACGACCGCACCGGCATCGCGCAGCCGCGCGCCGCTCGGCAGGTGGTGCCCGCCGATCGCGAGCGCGACGCCCGTCGCACCCAGGAGCAGGCCCCCCGTCACGGCGTCGCCCCCGCCCACGAGCCGCGCGGCCGGCTGCGCCACGGCGCTGCCCATGCCGAACCCGAGCAACGCGGCCCCGGTGGTGACGATCGCCTGGCGCCCACCCGAGCGTGCCCAGCCGCCCGGCATGGCGCTGGCGGCACCGGCGACCGCAGCCATCGTGAGGCCCGTGCCCACCATGGATCCGTCCCGCTGCTGCGGGCGCCTGCTCGCGCTCGTCGGAATTGCTCCCGGCGCGCTTCCATCGACCTTGGCCACTCGTCGTCCCCGATCCCCCGGGCACGCACCCCCGCGCGCGCCGTCACCTGTTCGTCGGGACCGCGGCGCCAGTCGTTGCGCCGGGTCAGGCGCCCTCGCGGTCGGCGCCGCCTCGGGCTGCGCTGGCGGTGGCCGCCGCGGTGCGCCGGTTGCGCTCCCGCACCCGTCGGCTCTTGATGATCTCGAGCCGCACGGCGAGGAAGAGGCTGAGCGCGCCGGCTCCCCCGGCGACGAACGCCAGGACAAGCAGGCCCGAGAGGTTCCAGTCGCGGGAATTGCCGTAGTCCACGAAGCGCAGGGCGAGGGCGACCGAGCTCATGGCGGCCGTCCACGCCCACAGCGTCGCGGCCACGCGCCGCGGCGAGAGCCCGACGTTGAGCAGGCGGTGGTGGAGGTGCCAGCGATCGGGCGAAGCCACCGACACGCCGTGCTTGAGGCGCTTGAGCACCACGAACGAGGTGTCGAGGATCGGCACCGCCAGCAGTGCGAGCGGGATGACGAGGCTGATCGCCGCCGTCGTCTTGAGCACCCCCTGGACGCTGATCACCGCGAGCAGGAACCCGAGCAGCATCGACCCCGAATCCCCCATGAAGATCCGTGCCCCACCCCGCCGCCAGTTGTGCGGCAGGAACCCGAGCGCCGCTCCGCTCGTGGCCGCCGCGAGCACGGCCACGCCGTACCTGCCGTAGCTCGCCGCGATGATGGCGAAGGTGGCGGAGATGATCGCTGCCTGGCCGGCTGCCAGCCCGTCGACGCCGTCGATGAAGTTGAGCATGTTCATCACCGCGACGATCCACAGCACGACCAGGGCCACGCCCAGAACCATCGGCACGTCGACGGCGGGCAGGAACGGCAGGTCGATGCGCTCGACCACCAGCGGCGCGCGACGTGCGTCGACCCCTGCCGGCAGCAGGCGTGTGGGAGCGACCACGACGGCGATCGCCACGAGCACCTGGCCGAAGAGCTTGGGTCGCCAGGACAGCTCGAGGATGTCGTCGATCGCCCCGATCGCGCACGTGGCGAACGCGCACAGCAGCGTGATCACGACCTGCCGCTGGTTGAGCAGTGCGATGCCCCCGAGGTGCTCCCACGGGGCGAACCAGCCAACTGCCACCAGGATGCCGACGAGCATCGCGACGCCGCCGAGCAGGGGCGTCTCCTCCGTGTGGATCCGCCGCTCCTCCCCCGGCGCCGAGACGACGCGACGCCGCAGGGCGAGGCGCCGCACGAACGGCACCAGTGCGAACGCGACCAACGCGGCCGTGAAGAACGCCCACCAGCCGTCGCGATACGCGGGATCGACGATCGCATCCACGCCCCGACCCTATCGTCCCCGCCGGTCCCGGCCGGTCAGGCGCCCAGCTGCCGCGCGGTGAAGTCGTCCTCGACGACGAATCCGCGGGTGCCCGGGTCGGCGAACGACGCCACGTCGGAGGAGTGCACGCCGTCCGGGAGCTGCCACGAGCGCACGCCGTCACCGGCCACGGTCGGCTCGCCCACCGTCCGCACGGCGCGGCCGTCGCGCAGCACCAGCCCGAGGGTGGCCGCGCCCGCCGCCGCACCCGTCGGATCGGTGCGCACCACCGTCCGGGGGTCCGCCGAGGAGCGATCGGCGCCCTGGCGGGCCTCGGCGAGCTTGTCCTCGCGGGCCAGCTCGTGCCCCATCACCGTCCACGTCCACGGGTGGCGATCCATGATCCCGCGGCTGCCGTGCTCCGTGCCACCGCCCACCGTCGCGTCGACGGGCACGCTCCAGCGGTGGCCGTCTCGCCGCAGCACCTGCGAGTAGAGGTTGTTGTCGGTCTCCACCCGCAGCACCGGGCGATCGCCCTCGCGCGTCCCGCTGAACGGCTGCCAGTGGTGCGCCGTCCCCTGGAACTGGTCCGACACGCGGTTGCCGTCCGCGTCGACCACGACCTTGTAGGCGGGCTCGTAGTCGGTGCCGCGCCCGTAGTGCGCGAACAGCTCGTCGAGGTGCGTTCCCCCGTCCTCGTTGGAGAACAGCACGGTGTAGGCGATCTCCCGGGTGCCGTCGGGGCGCCGGTGCACCGTGGCGTCCATCGCCAGCGGCGCGTCGTCGCTTGCCATGTCGACGCGGCCCCCGGGGGCGTCGACGTCGCGGCCCTCGAGGATCGGCGCGTAGCGATCGATGAGCGGCTGATCCGTCCGCGACGCCGCGAGCGCGGTGACCCGCGCGGCGGCGGGATCCTGGATCGGGCTGCCCGACGCGATGCGCAGCTCCACGTCGTGCGACCCGGCAGGCAGGTCCCCCAGTGCGACGCGGTACGGCTCGTCACGCTCGCCGATGAGCGGCATGTCGGAGACGTAGTGGCCGTCGACGAACACCTGCGCGAGCACCGACTCGCGCCCCGCCTCGCCCCACGCGGCGTCCGTGGCGGCGGCGAACGTGAGCTGCGCAGGGCCGCCCCCGTCCAGCTGCACCCGTGCCCGGGCCAGCAGCGGCCGCTCGCTGCGGCCGTCCTCCGGATCCGACGGTCGCGTCACCAGGTGCAGCGCGCGACCCACCACGTCGACCGCATCGGCAGCGGAACGCTCCCAGCGGCCGTGCGGTTCGTAGGCGCGCCCGCGCGCACTGACCTGCAGGTCGACGAAGTGGCCGAGCACGTTGTAGGCCTCGCCACCCAGGCCGTGCGCGACGTCGAAGGCGTCGCCGGCCCCACGCGCCAGGTCCGTGAACGGACGGGCGAAGAACGAGTGGTGGTCGTCGTCGGGCCGGTCGCTGCGGCCGAGCGCCCACGCGCCGACCGCGCCGACCGCGCCGACCACGCCCACCGTTCGACCAATGCCCCCGAGATCCACCGGAAACCCTCCACCCGGCTATCGGGACAGCAGCGTTACTTGGTGCCAAACAGCCGATCGCCCGCGTCGCCGAGGCCGGGCACGATGTAGCCCTTCTCGTTGAGGCGCTCGTCGATCCCCGCGACGTAGATGTCCACGTCGGGGTGGTCGGCCTGCAGCCGCGCGATGCCCTCGGGCGCCGCCAGGATGGCCAGCATCTTGATGCGCTGCGCGCCGGCGCGCTTGAGGGCGTCCACGGCGACGGTCACCGAGCCGCCGGTCGCCAGCATCGGGTCGAGCACGAGCACGTCGCGCTGCGCCATGTCGTCGGGCAGCTTCTCGTAGTACGTGACCGGCTCGAGCGTCTCCTCGTCGCGGTACAGCCCGATGTGGCCGATCCGCGCCACCGGCACCATCCGCAGCACGCCGTCGACCATGCCGAGCCCGGCCCGCAGGATCGGCACGACCGCCACCTTCTTGCCGCTCACCGACGACCCCGTCATCCGCGTGATCGGCGTGTCGATCTCCACGTCCTCCGTCTCGAGGTCCTTCGTGGCCTCGTACGTCAACAGGTTGGCGAGCTCCTCCACCAGCAGCCGGAACTGCGCGGTGTCGCACTCCACCCGGCGAAGCAGGGTCAGCTTGTGCTTGACCAGCGGGTGGTCGACCTCGACGACCTTGCCGGTCGTGGCGATGGTGGCGGAGTCGTTCATGCATGTCCTTCGTCGAGCTCGGGATAGAGGGGGTGGTCGACCAGCAGCGCGCTCGCGCGCTCGGCCAGGGCGGCGGTGTCGGCGTCCTTCGCCAGGGAGGCGACCATGATGCGCGCGCTCTCGCGCGCGGCCTCCTCGCCGAATCCGCGGGTCGTCATGGCAGCCATGCCGGCGCGTACGCCGCTCGTGACCATCGGCGACTGGGTGTCGAAGGGGATGGCGTTGCGGTTGACCGTGATGCGCACCTCGGCGAGCCGGTCCTCCGCGTCCTTGCCGGTCCACCCCACGTCACTCACGTCGGCCAGCACCAGGTGGGTGTCGGTGCCCCCGCTGACGAGCTTCCACCCGCCGGCGGCCAGCTCGCGGCCCATCGCCTTCGTGTTGGCGACGACCTCGCGTGCGTAGCTTCGGTACTCCGGTGTCGACGCCTCGGCGAAGCACACGGCCTTCGCGGCGACCACGTGGCAGAGCGGACCGCCCTGCATGCCCGGGAAGATCGACCGGTCCACGGCCTTGGCGTGCTGCTCGCGACAGAGGATCAGGCCCGAGCGCGGGCCGCGCAACGTCTTGTGCGTCGTCGTGGTCACGATGTCCGCGTGCTCGACCACGTCGGGGTGCACCCCGGCGGCCACGAGCCCCGCGAAGTGCGCCATGTCGACCATGAGCATCGCGCCGACCTCGTCGGCGACCTCCCGGAACCGCGCCGCGTCGATCACCCGCGGGTAAGCGCTGCCGCCGGCGACGATCAGCTTCGGCCGGTGCTCCTTCGCACGCCGCAGCACGTCGTCGAAGTCGATCAGGTGCGAGTCGCGGTCGACCCCGTAGTGGACGAAGTTGAAGAGCTTGCCGCTGAAGTTGACGTTGTGCCCGTGGGTGAGGTGCCCGCCCTGGTCCAGGCTCATCGCGAGGATGGTGTCGCCCGGTTCCAGCAGCGCCATGTAGGCGGCGAAGTTCGCCTGGCTGCCGGCGTGCGGCTGCACGTTGGCGTGCTCGGCGCCGAACAGCGACTTCGCGCGCTCGATCGCCAGCGTCTCCACCTGGTCGACGACCTCGCAGCCGCCGTAGTAGCGACGCCCGGGGTAGCCCTCGGCGTACTTGTTGGTGAGGACGGAGCCCGTCGCCTCGAGCACTGCGAGCGAGGTGAAGTTCTCGCTCGCGATCAGCTCGATCTGGTCGCGCTGTCGCCCCAGCTCGGCGCGGACGAGGTCCGCCAGCTCGGGATCGCTCGCGCGCAGCGTGCGGGTCATCAGGTCGGTGTTGGTCGTCGTGGCCACTGGGGCCCCCTTCGCGGTGGTGCGTGCGCGCGCCCGCGGCCGGACGCCCGGCGATCCTACCGCGGGTGCCGTACGAGCCCGGCGTACGCCCTATAGTTCGGTCGTGTCCGAGCGTCGCCTCACCCCCAAGCGCCAAGCCGCGATCGTCGCGTGGCTGCTGGCGTTCTCGACCTACGCCGTGCTCGTGGGGCTGCCGACCAAGCGCAGCAACGTGCTGATCTGGGTCTCGCTCGCGGTGTGCGCGGTCGGCATCGACCGCCCGCTGGCCACCCTGCGATCCTTCGCCACCACGTGGCTGCCGCTGTTCGCGGCGCTCGCCGCCTACGACCTGCTGCGCGGCTCCAGCGACGGCGCGATCGCCAGCGCGCACACCTTCCCGCAGCTGGACCTCGACCTGTGGCTGGGCGGCGGCCGCACCCTCAGCGAGCGCCTGCAGGGCTGGCTGTGGCACCCCGGCCACCCGCACTGGTGGGACTACGTCGCGTGGGGGACGTACCAGTCGCACTTCTTCGCATCCATGCTGATCGGCGTGCTGCTCTGGAGCCTGCGCGACCGCCGCGCCGCGCCGTACCTGCTCGGGCTGGCGGCGCTCAGCTGGATGGCGCTGGCCACGTACTTCCTCTACCCCGCGCAGCCGCCGTGGATGACCGCCCGCGACGGGCTGACGGGCGACGTCGCCCGCGTCATCCAGGGCATGTGGCACAACGTGGGGGTCGACCGCGCGGCGCGGGCCTTCACCACCAGCAAGGTGGACGGCAGCCGCTACTCCAACCCGGTCGCGGCGCTGCCGTCGCTGCACGCGGCCTTCCCGGTGTTCATCGCGGTGAGCCTCTGGAGCCGGCGCTGGTACTGGAACCTGCTGCTGGTCGCGTACCCGCTACTCATGGCGTTCTCGCTCGTGTACGCCGGCGAGCACTTCGCCCTCGACGTCCTGCTCGGCTGGGCCTACGCGCTGGCCGTCGGGCTCACCGTCCGCTGGTGGGCGTCGCGTCGGGCGACGCCAGCACCGTTGCCGGACGACGTGCTCCACGACGCGGCAGGCGCGGCCGCCGAGCCACGCGTCCTCACCCCGGCTCGCTGACGCACCACGCCGGCCCGACCCGCCCGCGGCTAGAACAGGCGCACGTCGCGGATGCTGAGCCCGCGGCCCGAGCTGCACGCGGCGGCGTCCGCCACCGGCAACGGGTCAGCCGCCCGTGAGCGGAGGCGGTACACGGTCTTGCCGCACACGTCGGGCACGCGCTCGTAGCGCTGCCAGACCGTGGTGCGGACGCGCCCGGTCGGATCGAGGCCCCAGGACTCGAACGGCCGCCACTCCACGATCCACGTGGGCGCGTCGGGCCCACGCATGATCCGGTCGAGCTCGTCCAGGTGCGGGTCCTGGACGCGCACCGGCAGGCTCCACGCCAGGCGGTACGGCGTCGCCAGCCCCGATTCGTGCAGCACGTTCGCGTGCCCCCACGTGACCAGCGCGGTGTCGCCCGGGCGCGCGGCCTGGCGCAGCCAATCGCCGACCGCCGTGGGCGTGCGCTGCGGGCCCTCGATCTCCGTCCAGTAGAGCGTCCCGCACCACGTCAACAGCGTGGTCGCGGCGAGCACGTTCGCCCAGCGCCGCGTCGCCCCGGTCCCGCGCTGGCGGGTCGCGCCGCCACTCCGGCCGGGGGTCGCTGCCACGAGGCCGACGCCCATCGCGAGGAAGGGGGCGAGCTGCGTCAGGTAGTGCACCCACCAGTTGCCGCCCATCACGATCCCGAACAACCCGAGCGCGCACATCCCCAGCAGGCCCGCGGCGAACGCGCGGACGATCCCGCGCTGCGCACCGTCGACGCCCGCCAGACGCCCCACCGCCAGGCGCATCGTCGCGACGATGACCGCAACCACGAGGAAGACCATGCCCGTCAGGGCCGAGACGA
>JAOPYS010000185.1 GCA_025964465.1 Thermoleophilia bacterium | reverse complement strand
GCCCGCTGAGCGGGCCGATCTACCTCATACTGGCGAGCGCGTGGCTGGGAGGTCAGGCGACGGAGCGGCGCACGAGCGCGGCGAGGACCGGGTGCGGGAGCACGCGGGCCAGCCAGATCAGGGTGCGAGCGCGGTGGTCGGTGGGCCAACGCAGGCGGCGGCCGCGCGATTCGGCGGCGCGCACGATCACGCGCGCGACGTGCTCGGCGGAGGTGCCGCCGGCGCCCGCCGCGTTCAGCTTGAGCATCGCGCGCGAGGTGTAGTCGGCGTACTCCTCGAGCCCGGCGCCGGCCTCGTGGTCCATCGACGCGCCGTAGAACGCGGTGCGCACCGGGCCCGGCTCGGCGATGCGCACGCGCAGCCCGAGCGGTGCGAGCTCGTACGCGAGGCTCTCGCTGAACCCCTCCACCGCGAACTTCGTCGCGTGGTACACCGAGTAGAGCGGGAAGGCGAGCCGCCCGCCCATGCTCGTGACGTTGACGATGGTGCCGCGCCGACGCGGGCGCATGTGCGCAATGGCGACGCGGCACACGCGCAGCACGCCGAGCAGGTTGGTGTCCACCTGCCGCGCGACCTGCGCCTCCCCCATCGTCTCGAACACGCCGGTCAGCCCGTAGCCCGCGTTGTTGACCACGCAGTCCACCGCGCCGAACCGCGCGACCGCCGCCGCGAACGCCGACTCGATGGAGGCGGCGTCGGTCACGTCGAGGCGCTCGACCGCGACCGCGCCACCGCGTCCGTCCTCCCCCGCCCGAGCCAGCTCGGCGTGCTCGCCCGGCGTGCGCATCGTCGCGACGACGTTCCACCCACGCGCCGCGAACGCGTCGACGCACGCGCGACCGATGCCCTGCGAGGCGCCAGTGACCAGGACGGTGCGAACGGCGGGCGAGGGCCGGCTCACCCGAGCGTCAGCTGCTCGGGCACGTCGTCGCAGAACCGCGCGATGTAGGCGCGGCTGTCGAACTTGCGCCCCGTGCTGGCCAACGTCATCGAGCGCACCTTGCCGAAGATCTCGCGCTCTGGCCAGCCGCGGTCGTGCACGCCGCCGATCGCCCACGACACGCCGACCACGCTGTTCGGGTCGCGCGCGTCCATGCTGTAGCGGTCGTGGAGCGACAGCGCCAGCGCGAACGCGCTGCGCGGGTCGGCCGTCCACGTGAGGATCTGCTTGGCCCAGTACATGCGCAGGTAGCCGTGCATCGTGCCGGTGTCCACCATCTGGCGCTGCGCCGCGTTCCAGAGGGGGTCGCGCGTCTCCGCGTCGCGCATCTCGCGCTCCGTGTGGATGGCGGGTCGCGGGTCACCTGCGTGATGCTCGAGGGTCTGGCGCGCCCACTCGGGCAGCGCGCCCCACTCGCGGCAGTCGGGCGTGTGCAGCACGTAGTTCCACGCCAGCTCGCGGCGCACCACGAACTCCTCCACGAACGTGTCGACCCCACTACGCGAGGCGCCCGACCCGCGCACCGTGGCCAGCACCTCGTGCGGGCTCACCTGCCCGTAGTGGAGGAAGACCGACATGCCGCTCGTGCCGTCCAAGTGCGGCTGGTTGCGGTCATTGGCGTACGTCGCAAGCTCCGTCTCGACGAACTCGCGCAGGCGACCGCGCGCCGCTGCCATGCCGCTCGGCCGGTCGATTCGGCCCGCCTCGTCGGGCACGCCCGCGCGCCCGGCAGCCGCCACCGTGCGCTCCACCCACGCGGCGTCGGGCAGGCCCTCCGGCGCGCGCCACAGCTCGATCCCGTCAGACAGCTCGACGTCTGCGGGGACCGGCGTGCGCGCCTTCGAGCGCTCGCTGCCGTGCTCCGCCGCGAATCGCTCGAGCGCGCGGTGCACCTTCGGGCGCATGGTGCGCGCCGCGTACTCGCGCTGCGGGATGACGGAGGTCGGGATGACCACGTCGGCGTCGACGGACACGAGCGGCACCTCGAGCGCCGCGGCCACGCGGCGTCGGGCGTCACGCGCGTGCGGCATCGCGTCGTCGTCGGTCACGACCACCGCCGGGCGCAGGCGCCCGAGCGCCGCCGACAGCGTGCCGCGCGCGCCGTAGCCGCGCACCGCGAACGCCGCGCCGCGACGCACCACGCGCTCGGCCAGCTCGGGGAAGGCCGCGAGCATGTGCCGCACGTGGCGCAGGTCGTTCTCCGGCGGCCCCTTGGAGAGGTTGAACACCACGACGAGCGGCAGGCCCAGTTCGTTCGCCGTCTCGAGCGCCGTGTCGAACGCGAGGTTGTGCACCGCGCGCTGGGACCGCGCCATCCAGTACACGACGCACGCCGCGTCGGGATCGCGCTCGCACCCGTTCCACACCGTCAGGCGTTCGGGCGTGCACGCAGTGGCGACGAGGTCCATGCGTGCACTCTACGCACGTGCGGGGAGGATGGTTGCATGCCACGATCGTCCCCCGACGATGCACCCGAGGGCGCCTACTTCCTGCATGCCGGGCGCCGCTGGCGTGCGACCGACCCGCGCATGCCCGACGCCTTCGCCAAGGAGCTCACCAAGGAGCTGATGGACGCGCGTCGCGCGGTGAAGCCGGCGCTCGCCGCGGAGGACGCGGCGGCCGAGGAGCGGGCCCGCGCGCGGGTGCAGGACGCCAAGGTCGCGCTCGGCGAGCGCGGCCCGAAGTGGTGGGAGGAGCTGTCGGAGGACCAGCTGGCCGAGCGCATGTGCGCGACCATCCACGCCCTGCTGCGCCATCGCGCCCCCGAATCCACCATCTGCCCCTCCGACGTGGCCCGCGTGGTGGGCGGCGAGGGCTGGCGCGACCAGATGGACCTCGCGCGCGCCACGGCGTTCGCCCTGCAGGACGCCGACGAGGTCGAGGTGCGCCACGCCGGCGAGCGCGTCGATCGCCTCGCCGACGCCCACGGCCCGCTGCGCATCGCCCGCGCCGCTGCCTTCCCCGACCTCGGCTGCGACTGACCCCATCGCCCACCACGCATTTCTGTCCCGCCTGCCGGGACACACATGCACCCCAAGCGCGCGTCATCGTCGGGCTCACCCCACGACCGCGGCGCCGTCCACCCACGGCACGCCGTGCGCGGCGAGCTGGTCGCGCAGCCGCAGCACTGCGAGATCCTTGGCCTTGGCCTCGACCATCACGTCGATGTCGCGACCGATCGGGTGCAGCGAGTCGCGCAGGAAGGCCAGCAGCCCCATCGGCTCGATCAGGTCGGCGTGCGCCGACGTCGGCGGCAGCTTCGGAGGCAGCTTCGCGCCGCGCTCCTCCACGTGCCCGCGCGCGCTCGACACGTGCACCTTCGGCACGTGGTCCGCCGGCCAGGTCGCCGCCGCCAGCGCCACCGCCTCGCGCTCGGGGATGCCCTCCCGGTCCAGGCAGAAGTGGTGGAGGTTGTCGAACACCACGCGCAGCCCCGCGCGCTCCGCCACGGGCAGCACGTCGGACAATCCCCACACGCGGTCGTCGTGCTCCACCACCAGCCGCGCCCGCGCAGCCTCCGACAGCAGCTCGGCGCCCGCCACGAACCGGTCGCCCGCCGCCTCAAGCCCGCCCGCGGCGCCGCCCACGTGCAGCACCACGACCGCCTCCGGCCCCAGCCCCATGGCGTCGAACAGCGCCGCCGCCTGCTCCAGGTCGGCGATCGCCTTGTCGCGCACGTCCTCGCGCTCGCTGTTGAGCACCGTGTACTGCCCGGGATGGTTGCCCAGGCGGATCCCGCCCGCGCGCACGCGCTCGCCCACCTGCGCCAGCGCCTCCGCGCAGCGCTCCACCTGCCCGTGGAACCGCGGCAGGTCCGGGTGCGTGCCATACGGCACGAAGCCGTCGGGGATGCGGTAGTGGCGCAGGTCGTTCGCCTCGAGGAAGTCGAGCGTCTCGGCGAAGTGGTCGAGCGTCACCTCGAGCGACGGCTCGTTCGCGTGGCGCCGCGCATCGTGCGAACGGTGGCCGGGGACGGACAGCACGCTCACGGCGAAGCCGAATCGGTGTCGGGTGACGGTAGGCTGGGGCATCCCGCGGTCCGTACCCGACTGCGCGCGCAACTGTCGCGATGCGACACACAGGAGCACCACCATCGCCGATCCGCACCACCTTCCCGCGCCCGACGCGCCCGCGAGCGAGTGGGAGCCGTACCTGCGCGGTCGCGGCTACCTGCGCGACTCCAAGCCGCAGCCCTTCTCGAGCTACCGCTCCTTCCACGGGTTCTGGGTGCCGCCGCGCCTGGCGCCCGTCGACCACGACGAGGACGCCCCCGCGGCCCGCGTGCGCAAGGCGCCGAAGCCGAAGGAGGAGGACCCCGCCGTCGTGCAGGCGCGCGCGGACCGAGCCCGTCTGGCCGAGCACCGCGCGCTCGTCGAGGGGTCGGTCGAGGCTGGCCTCATGAACCAGGCCGAGGCGGAGCGACGCATCGCCGCGTGGGCCGAGGCACAGGGCATCCCGGTGCCCGAGTGAGACGCGGCAGCATCGCGTGGCTCGTCGTCGGCCTCGTCCTCGGGGCCGTCGGCATGGCGGCACTCATCGGCGACGAGGGATCCACAGGCCCCGCGCCCAGGACGAGCGCGCGGCGCGGGACCGACGCCAAGCCCAGACCCAAGCAGGGATCCTCGAAGAAGAAGAACTCGGGGAAGGGCGAGCTGAAGGTCACGTTCCGCCACACGAAGGGCGTCGACTCCCACCTCGTGAAGCTCGTACGCGACAGCGACGTCATCACCGACACCGCGGACGAGATCACGAAGGCCGTGCGCCTGCCGCGCGACGTCGAGATCGTGATGGGGGGCGACGACGACGGGCCCTACTACGACGGCAACGACCACACGATCCAGTACCCGTGGTCGTTCGTGGTCGACACGCGCGACCGCCTCACCGAGTCCGGCTACACGAAGGGCGAGGAGCTCGACAGCGCGATCGTCGACGCCACCCGGTTCATCCTCGAGCACGAGGTGGCGCACGCCCTGATCGACACGCTCGACGTGCCCGTCGTGGGGCGCGAGGAGGACGCCGCCGACAGCTTCGCGGCCGTCCTTGCAGTGACGCTCGACGACGACGGCGAACTCGTCATCGCCGCGACCGACCTGTTCGGCGCGTTCGCCGACGCCGAGGACGAGCAGGACGAATCGTCGTTCTACGACTCCCACTCCCTCGACGTGCAGCGCTACTACGCGCTCAGCTGCCTGGTCTACGGCGCGGACACGAAGGAGTACGCCAACGTCGTGGAGGACCTCGACATCGACAAGGACCGCCTCGAGGAGTGCCCCGACGAGTGGAAGCTCGCGCACGACAGCTGGCTGCAGCTGCTCGACGGCGACCTGCGCGGCGACGCCCTGCGTGGCTGACACACTCACCGCATGACGCGCATCGCGAAGCCGATCAAGCACCGCGGGCGCGGGATCGGCCGCCGCTTCGTGAACCTGCGCCGGGCGGGCGTGGGCGGGCTCGCGGCGTTCATGGCGGTGCTCGGCCCGGGCGTGCTCGCCGGCCTCTCCGATGACGACCCCGCCGGCGTCACGACGTACTCGATCCTCGGGGCCGACTACGGCTACGAGCTGCTCTGGGTCATCCCGGCATCGACGGTGCTGCTGGTGATGTTCCACCTGCTCGCCATCCGCCTGGCGATGGAAACGGGGCAGGGGTTCGTGGCGGTCCTGCGCACCCGGTTCGGCGCGCGGGCCGGGCACGTCGCGGCCGGGGCGTTCATCGTCGCCAACTTCGGCACGATCTGTGCGGAGTTCGCGGGCATCGGAGCGGTCGCGCAGCTCGCGGGGGCGCCGACCGCGCCGGTCGTGCTGGGTGCGGCCGTGCTCATCATCGCGTTGGTGCTCGGCGCCACGTTCCACCGCGTGGAGCACGTGCTGCTCGGCCTCTCCGCGGTGCTCGCGTCGTACCTCGTCGCCGGGGTGCTGGC
>JAOPYS010000167.1 GCA_025964465.1 Thermoleophilia bacterium | reverse complement strand
CGCTCAGCTTCGCCGCGCGCTCGAGCAGGCGGGAGTGGAGGAAGAACACGTCACCCGGGAACGCCTCGCGGCCCGGCGGGCGGCGGATCAGCAGCGACATCTGGCGGTACGCGTCGGCGTGCTTGGTCAGGTCGTCGTAGACGATGAGCGCGTGCTTGCCGTTGTAGAGGAAGTACTCCGCCATGGCGGCACCCGCGAACGGGGCCATCCACTTGAGCGGCGCACCCTCGGACGCGGACGCGTTCACGATGATCGTGTAGTCCATCGCGCCGCTGTCGCGCAGCTTCTTCTCGACCTGCGCCACCGTCGACGCCTTCTGGCCGATCGCGACGTACACGCAGAAGACGTCCTGGCCCTTCTGGTTGAGGATCGTGTCGACGGCGATGGCGGTCTTGCCCGTGCCGCGGTCGCCGATGATCAGCTCGCGCTGGCCGCGGCCGATCGGCACCATCGCGTCGATCGGCTTGAGGCCGGTCTGCAGCGGCTCGTGCACGCTCTTGCGCTGCACCACGCCGGGCGCCTTGAACTCGAGCGGGCGGGTCTCGGTGGTCTCGATGGCGGGGCCGCCGTCGAGCGCCTGGCCGAGCGGGTTGACGACGCGACCGAGCAGGCCCTCGCCGACCGGCACGCTCGCCGTGCGGCCGGTGCGCTTGACGGTGTCACCCTCCGCGATCTTCGACTCGTCGCCGAGCAGCACCGCGGCGACGTTGTCCTCCTCGAGGGAGAGCGCGATGCCGATCACGCCGTGCGGGAACTCGAGCATCTCGAGCGACGTGGCGTTGGCCAGGCCGTGGACGCGGGCGATGCCGTCACCCACCTGCACCACGGTGCCGACCTCGGTGACGTCACCGGTGGTCTCGTAGTTGGCGATCTGGTCCTTGAGGATCGAGGTGATCTCGGTGGGGCGCAGCTGCATGTCAGTCGTTCCTTGTGTGGTGTGACTTAGGAGTCGTCGGAAGACGAGGTGGGCGTGGCGGTGCGGGGGGCGGGGCGGGACAGCGCGAGGCGCAGGCCCTCGAGCCGGCCGCGGAGCGAGGTGTCGACGAGCGTGTCGCCGTGGCGCACGACGAGGCCGCCGATGATGTCGGGGTCGACGCTGGCGTGCAGGCGCACGGCCTTGCCGGTGGAGCTGGAGAGGCGCTCCTCGAGCTTGGCGCGCAGCTCGCTCGACAGCTCCACCGCCGACGTGACGTGCACGTCGAGCTGGCGTTCGCGGTCGGCGACCAGTGCGCGGAAGCTCGCGGCGACCTCGGGGGCCTCGTCGAGGCGGCCGTGGTCCACGAGCACCTTGAGCACGTTGCGCACGAGCGGGTGCGAGTCGGCGAGCAAACGGTCGATCGTGCCCTTGCGCACGGCGGCCGCCAGGCCGGGGGCGGTGAGCGCCGCCCACTCGGCAGGCGCCTCGGCGCGCAGCGCGCCGACCTGGTCGAGCTCGTCGGCGACGCGCACGGCGTCATCCGCCGGGACGGCCTCCAGCAGCGCGTTGGCGTAGGTGCGGTCCGTGCGGCTCATCGACCGGCACCGACCTGCTGCAGCTGGTCGAAGTCGAGCTCCTCGACGGCCTGCTCGACGAGCCGCTGGTGCTGCGCCATGTCGAGCGAGCCGCGCAGGACCTTCTCCGACGCGGCGACGGTCATCTCCGCGACGGCGGTGCGCAGGTCGCCCATGGCCTTGTCGACCTCGGCGCGGATCTGGCCCTGCGTCTGGGCGAGCTGCTCCTGCCGCTGCGTCTCCGCCTCGGTCTTGACGCGGGCGACGTGGTCGTCGGCATCCTTGCGGGCTCGCTCGCGCATCGCGTCGGCCTCGGTGCGGGCCGCGGCGAGCTGCTGCTTGTACTCGGCGAGCAGCCGCTCGGCGTCGGCGCGGACCTCCTCGGCCCGCTCGATCGCACCGTTCACCGTGGCGCGGCGCTTGTCGAGCGCGTCCTGGATCGGGCCGAAGGCGTATCGCCGGAGGATGAACATGGCGATGAAGAAGGCGACGATGGTCCAGAACATGAGCCCGGGGTAGGGCGCCAGGATCGGGCTGATCTTCTCGGCTGCGATGAGGGTCGACATCGTGGGTCCTTGGTGGGGTGGAGCGAAAAGTGGGGTGGCGGGCCGCCCCCGGCGAACCGAGGGCGACCACACCGATATCAATCCCGCGCTGGGCGCATCCCAGGGAGCGGGGGACTTCATTTTCCCGCACGGGCGAAGCCCGGGAGCGGGGGTGCCTTCTACGCCTTGAGGAAGAAGGCGAGGAGGCCGAACACCAGCGCGTAGAAGGTGATCGCCTCGGTGAGCGCCAGGCCCAGGAACATGAGGCCGCGGAGCTGGCCACCCATCTCCGGCTGGCGAGCGGTGCCCTCGATCGTCTTGCCGACGAGGTAGCCCACGCCGATGCCCGGACCGATCGCGCCGAGACCGGCGGCGAGGCCGAGTGCGAGCGCCTTGGCTGCTTCGGGTTCCATGTACGTGCCTTTCGTTCGGTTGGTCGTGTTGTGCCGGGAGCCGCGAGGTGCGATCCCGAAATCGGTGTGGCTAGTGGTGCTCTTCCGCCGCGGAGCCGATGTAGATGGCGCTCAGCACGGCGAAGATGTAGGCCTGCAGCGAGGCGACGAGGCCCATCTCGAACAGGTAGAAGACGAGCGCGACGCCCGTCCCCATGACCTGGGCGAAGATGCTCACGGCGATCGCCCCGCCGATGATGCCGGCGAGGGCGCTCATGAGCAGGATGAGGATGTGGCCGCTCAGCATGTTGGCGAACAGCCGCACCGCCAGTGACACCGGCTTGAGCACCAGGTTGGTCAGGATCTCGACGGGATACACGAGGATCAGCACCGGGCCGGACTGGCCGGCGCTCCACGTCTTGAGGTACCCGATGAGCCCGTGGGCGCGGATCCCCTCGTAGTGGAAGATGAGCGACGTGACGATGGCCAGCGCGATGGTGCAGAAGATGTTGCTCGTCACGGCGTACACCCCGAACGCGCGCAGGAACGAGATGTCGCCGATGTGCTCGTGGCCGAGCGGCAGCGGCACGAAGCTGACCATGTTGAGCAGCCAGATGAACACGAAGATCGTGGCGACGTAGGGCATGTAGCGGTTGAACAGCTTGCCCTCGGGGAGGGCGCTCGCGATGTTGTCGTAGGCGAACTCGTAGACGCCCTCGATCGCACTCTGGGTCTTGCTCTCCTGCCGGATGCGCTTCACGACGGAGCGGTTGACGTACCACGCGAAGAGCAGGCAGCCGAGGAGCGCGATCGCCAGGTAGACGACGCCCTTGTTGATCTCGAAGAACCCGCTCGTGCCGAACAGGCCGTGCGAGAGGTCGAACTCCTCGGTCGGGTCGAACTCGGGCTTGGCGACCGGGTCGCCGTACGCGAGCAGCACGCCCCACACCGCGAGCGCGGCGAACACGACGGGGAAGAAGAGGCGGCCGAACAGGGAGGGCTTGCGGTGGCCGCTGCCGAGGTCGCCGGGGGCCGGCGTCTCGGGCACGGGCACGCGGTCCGGCTGGGTGATCGGGGTGGAAGCTGTGGCGGTCGTCATGCGGTGGTCTCCCGGGGGGTCACGGCGATCGGCGGGGCGGCGGCGGCCAGCTCGTCGCGCTGCGCGGCACGGCGCAGGGCCTCGATCGCCGCGTCGAGGGTGAAGCAGATGAGGAACACGATGATGGCCGGGCGGGCCAGGTCGGGCCGGTCGAGCCCGAACGCCCGGTCGCCGGAGCCGCCGACGGCCGCGCCGACGAAGAACAGCGCGAGCGCCGTGATGAGCGCGCGGAAGACCATGGAGAAGCCGACGGCACCGAGGGCGACGGTGAGCGAGGCGTCGCGCACGGACCACGAGGTGACGGCGTGGGCGATGCGGTTGACCAGCACGAGGCCGGCGCCGATGGCCCAGGCCACGAAGGGCACGCCGATGGCGAGGCACAGCGGCAGCAGCACGAGCGCGCAGAGCGACCCGGCGCCGTGCAGCAGCACGGAGCGGACGGGCGTCGCCGCGGAGCCTGCGTCCTTACCAGTCGTCGTCGTCATCGTCCTCGAACTTCCTGACGCGTGAGTAGTCACGCGCGCGGTCTTCCTCGTTCGCCGGCACCACGTAGCGCTGCCACACCAGGATGAATCCGAGCACCGTGCCGAGCACGCCGCCTGCGAGGCCGCCGATGAGCCGTAGGTCCGCCAGTCCGCCGAGGAAGACACCGGCCGCCGCGAGCGCGGCGGTGGTGAGCACGAGCAGCCATCCAGCTGCGAGCGCACCTGATCCAGTCATCTGGACAGTCATCTCCGGGTTCGTCGGCCGGGCGGGGGAGCTCGGTCGGCGGCACACGTGGCCGGCGCGCGCGACGGGGGCTGGGGAGCATCCTCGCGCGACCGCTTCGGAGGGCCGATGGGTCGGTCGGGAATATAACAGGCCCGTCCGCCGGGGTGACGCGGATGTCAGTCCATGTTCGTGTGCCGAGCCGTGTGCTAACGTGTGTGCATGCGACTGCACATCTCACTCGACGACGAGCTCGTGGCCGAGGTCGACAGGTACTCGGGCCCCCGGGGGCGCAGTGCGTTCGTGGCCGCGGCAGTGGCCGATGCCCTCGACCACGCGCGCCGCCTCGCGCTGTTCGACTCGGCCGCCGGGTCGATCTCGGACACGGGGCACGACTGGGACGACGATCCCGCGGCGTGGGTCGCGGCGCAGCGCCGCGAGGACCCGCGGCGGGTCGGGTGACGTGATCCTCCTGGACACGACGGTCGTGATCGACGTGCTCCGCGGGCGCCCCGGGCCGATGGGTCGCGTTCGCGACATGATCGTCCGCCGGCACGCCGTGTACATCTCGGCGGTCACGGTGGAGGAGGTCGCGCGCGGCATGCGCGAGGGCGAGGTCGCGCACACCCGTGACCTCGTCGCGTCGCTGCGGGTCGTGCCCGTCGGGGAGGACGCGGCCTGGCTGGCGGGTCGCTGGCGCCGCGACCTCGATCGTGCCGGCGTCACCATTCCCCAGGGCGACTGCCTGATCGCGGCGTGCGCGCACGCCGCGGGCGTGCCGCTCGCGACCGGCAACCCGAAGCACTTCCCCATGCCCGACCTCGTCGTCGAGCACTGGCCCGTGGGCGCCTGAGCCGCGGGTCGATCCGGCCACCGCGCGGCCGAATCGCAACGAATCCCCGCACCTTCGCGACATCCGCTGCAACAGCGCGGGCGGCCGTTGCGATGGACGGATGGACACGCCCGTCGGCCGTGGTGACACGAACGAGGCCACAGGGTGGGCGTGCAGGATCGGGAGGAAGACCGTCATGGACAACCCAGCTTCGACTGCACGGCACGCTCGCCGGCTCGCTGCACC
>JAOPYS010000149.1 GCA_025964465.1 Thermoleophilia bacterium | reverse complement strand
ACTGGCAGAAGGACCGCATCTTCCGGCTGCTGGACCGCCCGCTCGACGGGCGCTACCCCGTGCAGACGCTCGGGGTGACGGAGCCGTTCTTCACGTCGCTGTCGATCGCGGCGCAGGCGGCGTTCGTCCTCGTGACGCCCGTCATCGCGTGGCAGGCGTGGCGCTTCGTGCGCCCGGCGGTGGCACCCGAGGCGCGACGCACGATCGGCGTGCTGCTGCTCGTGGCGCCCGTGCTGTTCTGCGGTGGCGTCGTGTTCGGGTACGTGCTCGTGCTGGGCCCGGCCATCCAGTTCCTGCTGGGCATCGGCCCGGATTCGTTCGACGTGGTGGTGCGCGCGCGCGACTACTACTCGTTCGTCTCCACGACGCTGCTCGCGGTCGGCGCGATCTTCCTGTTCCCCCTGCTGCTGCTGGGGCTCGCGCGCATCGGCATCGTCACGAGCACCCTGCTGCGCAGCCAGCGACGCGTGGCGTACGTGCTGATGGTGATCCTCGCGGCGCTGCTGCCCACGGTCGATCCCGTGTCGCTGTTGATCGAGCTGCTCCCGCTGGTCGTGCTCTACGAGCTCTCCGTCATCGCGGTGCGGATCCAAGAGCGACGGCTCGGTCGTGGCGAGGCGGACGCGGCGTGAGCGAGCCGCGCAGCGCGGAGCCGGTGCGCTGGTGGGCGCCGTGGGCGCTGCCCGTGACGGCACCGCCGGCGCGTGACGTGCTCGTGACGGTGGAGGGCGGGCGCATCACGGCGCTCGAGGCGAAGGTCTCGCGTGCGCGGGCTGCCGAGCTGGGCGCCGAGCTGCACGACGGCTGCGTGGTCGCACCCGGGTTCGTCGACGCGCACGCCCACCTGGAGTACGCCTCCTACGACGCGCTCGTGGACGGGCTCGGCTTCGCGGAGTGGATCGGCGACCACATCCACCGCAAGCGGCGCCTCGCGCCCGCGCACGCGCGTGCGAGTGCCGAGCTGGGAGCGCTCACGGCGCTGCACGCCGGCATCACCTGCGTGGGCGACGCGAGCTTCTCCGGCGATGCCGCGCACGCCATGCACGCGGCGGGGCTGCGCGGGCGTGTGTACCTCGAGGTGTTCGGCGGGGTCGACGACGCGTCGGCGGGCGCGGCGCTCGAGGCGGTGCTGGCGCGCCTGGACGAGCTGCCGTCGAGCGACCTGCTCTCCCACGGGCTCTCCCCCCACGCGCCCTACACGGTGGGCGAGCCGCTCTACCGCCGCGTCGCGGCCAGCGGGCTGCCGTGGATGACGCACCTGCTCGAGAGCGCGGACGAGCTCGCCTTCCTCGCGGGCGGCGGGGCGCTGCACGCGGCGCTCGAGCGCACCGGCCTGCCGCTGCCGCAGTGGGACGGGCGCGACCCGGTGGCCGCGCTCGCCGACGTGCTCGGGCCCGAGGTCGTGGCCGTACACCTGACGCAGGCCGGGCCGGCGCAGCTCGAGGTGCTGGCCGACACGGGCGCCGCGCTCGCGCACTGTCCGCGCTCCAACGCGCGCCTGGGGTGCGGCCGCCTGGACCTCGCGGTCGCCGACCGCGCCGGCGTGCTCGTCGGGCTCGGCACGGATTCGCCGGCGAGCGCCGGACCGCTCGACCCGTTCGCGGAGCTGCGCTGCGCGCTGGAGGTGCACCGCGTGGCGGCGCGCGACTCGTCGTGGCCCTCCCTCGCGCACCTGCTGCGCATGGCGACGCTCGATGCGGCGCGGGCGCTGGGCTACGACGACCTGGGCAGCCTCGACGTCGGGCACCACGCCGACCTGGTCGCGGTGCACGTGGGAGCGTGCGACGACCCGCTCGCCGCGTACGTGCTCGGGGCGGGCCCGGCGGACGTGCGCGCGGTGCTCGTCGCGGGCAGGGATGCAGGGGTACGTGATAGAACCTCGCTGGAACGGGCGCGTGCGCGCGCGTCCGACGCGCGCCAGCTGCTCGCCCTCCCCGTGCGTCGGGAGACGGCCGGCGCCGGGGCGTAGCGCACACCAGGCCGACGGGCCAGAGGGGAACCACACCGCCATGCAGCAGCAGTCGCCGTTCGTGAAATTCGTGATCTGGCTCATGATCTTCCTCATGAGCGTCGGCTTCGCGGCCCTCGTCGTGTCGCCGTTCCTGGGCGGCGGCAACCTGTTCGGCGGTGGCGACAACGGTCGCAGCCAGACCGAGGACCGCATCGACGAGGCGCGCGCCGACATCCGCAAGGACGACTGCGCCAAGGACGGGGTCAAGCTCAAGGGCAAGCAGCTGGACCGCTGCAAGGAGGCGTTGCTGACGCTCGCATCCTCCTACCGCACGCTCGCGGCGCCCGACGACGAGGGCAAGCAGCCGCGTGACGCCAAGCGCAACATCGAGCGCTCCCTCGCCACCTACGAGACGCTCTACAAGATCGACCCGACCGACGACGACAGCTCCGAGGCGTACGCGGCCTCGCTGCGCGACAACGGCAAGGCGCAGCCGTCGCTGGCGATCTGGACCGAGCTGGTCAAGCGCAACCCCGACAACGAGGACTACCTGCTCCAGCAGGCCTCGGCGTACGAGGGCACGCAGGACCTCGACAAGGCGATCGCCACCTACACGGCGTTCGTCAAGAAGTTCCCGGACTCGGGTCAGCTCGACGCGATCAAGGACCAGATCAAGACGCTCAAGGAGCAGCAGGCGCAGCAGGCCGCGAGTGCTCCGGGTGCGCCCGGTGGCGCCGGGGCGGCCGGCGGCGGCATCACCGCGACCGGTCCCGACGGGCAGCCGATCAGCATCGGCTGACCCACGTTCAGGGGGCGTCGCCTCGACGGGGCAGCGCCGATCGTCTAGTGTGATGCCACGTTCGGCGTGGATCCAGAGAGGCTGCAGCGATGAATTTCTCCGTGAACACCGAGGTCGTCGAAGACGGCATCGCCGTGATCGACCTCAAGGGCGAGGTCGACCTGTACACCGCGCCGGAGTTCAAGCAGCACCTGCTCGGCCAGGTCGAGAACGGGGTCCTGAAGGTCGTCGTCGACTTCACCGACACCACGTTCATCGACTCGACCTCGCTCGGCGTGCACGTCGGTGGCGTGAAGCGCCTGCGCCCCGTCGGCGGCCAGCTGCTGCTGGTCTGCAGCGACCGCAACATCATCAAGATCTTCGAGATCACGGGCCTGCACCGCGTGTTCGAGATCCACGGCACGCGCGAGGAGGCCCTCGAGGCCGCCCGCGCCGCCACGCCTGCCTGAGGCACACGACACCCGGCGGCGCCGATCGCACGCGAGCGCGCTGACCGTACGGTCGATGGCGCGCTGGGCGCAGTCACGACGAGCGCGACCCGTGAGCGCGCTGAACGTACCGTCGGCGGCGCGCTGAGCGCAGTCACGTCACTCTTGGCGCCCGGCCCGCAGCGCGAGGCCGCAGCGGCCCAGGGCGGCTGACCGCACGCGGCCACCTCCGCGAGAACGCCAGCTCGGGGAGCGCACCGGCCGCGACAGACGGGTGATGGCAACGACCCCCCAGACCCACTACGACGTGCTCGGCATCACCCGCGACGCGGATGCCGGCGAGGTTCGCACCGCGTGGAAGCTGCACGTGCAGGTCTGGCACCCGGATCG
>JAOPYS010000145.1 GCA_025964465.1 Thermoleophilia bacterium | reverse complement strand
AGCCGCGTCACCAGGGCCTGCAGCCGCGCATAGCGCGCCTCGGACTCCGCGAACCCCGCGAGCGCCACCTCGGGCAGCCCCTGCTCGTGCCACGTGTCGAGTGCGATGAGCCGGCCGTCCGGCCCGCCGTCGCCCCACACCTGCACGGCGAGCTCCTCCGACAGGTGCGGCATCACCGGGTGGATGAGTCGCACGACGCGGTCGACCACGAACGACAGCGTGCGCGTCGCCTCGGCGCGCACGATCGGGTCCTCGGACCGGAGGCGCTCCTTGACCGACTCAAGGTACCAGTCGCACAGCTCGTTCCAGCAGAAGCCGTAGATCGCCTTCACGGCGAGCGCGAACTCGTAGGCGTCGAACGCGCGGGTCACCTCGCGCAGCACGCGGTCGAGGCGCGCGAGGATCCAGCGGTCCTCCAGCTCCACGGCGAGCGTCGGGTCGTAGCCCTCGTGCGCGAAGTGCTCGGGGTCGCCCAGCGACGTCAGCAGGCGCACCGCGTTCCAGAGCTTGTTGGCGAGCTGGTTGCCCTCCTTGATGCGCCCCTCGTTGAAGCGCACGTCCTGCGTCGAGCTCATGTCGAGCAGGCCGTAGCGGGTGGCGTCCGCGCCGTAGGTCTCGAACAGCTCGAGCGGGTCGATTCCCGTGCCCAGCGACTTGCTCATGCGGCGGCCGTCGGGCGCCTGGATGGTGGAGTGGATGTAGACGTCGCGGAACGGGATCTCGCGCAGGTGCGCGTTGGAGAACATCATCATGCGGGCGACCCACAGGTTGATGATGTCGCGCGCGGTGCACAGCACGGCGGTCGGGTGGAAGTGGCGCAGCTCGGGCGTGTCGTCGGGCCAGCCGAGCGTGGCGTGGTCCCACATGCCGGAGCTGAACCACGTGTCGAGCACGTCCTCGTCGCGGCGCCACAGGTGCGCCTCGTCGGCGGGCGGCCCCTCGACCGAGACGTGCACGCGGCTCTCGTCCTCCACGTGGTACCAGACCGGGAGCTGGTGGCCCCACCACAGCTGGCGTGACAGGCACCAGGGGCGCAGCTCCTCCATCCACCCGAAGAAGATGGACTTGGAGCCGTCGGGCACGAAGCGCACGGTGCCGTCCTTCACCCACTGGATGACGGGCTCGGCGAGCTCGCGCATGTCGGCGAACCACTGCAGCGACACGAGCGGCTCGATGCGCACGCCGGAGCGGTCGGAGTGCGGCACGCTGTGGCGGTACGGCTCGCGGCTTCGCAGCAGGCCCAGCTCCTCGAGCCGGTCGGTCATCTTCGTGCGGGCCTCGTCGGCGCCCATCCCGGCGAACTCGGGGCCGGCGATGTCAGCCATCGTCCGGTCGAAGCGGATCGCGCTCAGCTGGTCGAGGCCGTGGCGCTCGCCGATCTCGAAGTCGTTCGGGTCGTGGCCCGGGGTGATCTTGAGCGCCCCGGTGCCGAACTCGCGGTCGACGTAGTCGTCGGCGATGACGGGCACGGTGCGGTCGGTGAGCGGCACGCGCACGAGCTCCCCGACGAGGTGCCTGTACCTATCGTCCTCCGGGTGCACGGCCACGGCGACGTCAGCCACCACGGTCTCGGGGCGCGCGGTGGCCACCACGATCTCGCCCTCCCCCTCCACCAGCGGGTAGGCGATGTGCACCATCTCGTCGTCGACGTCCTTCTGCACCACCTCGAGGTCGGAGATCGCGCTCATCGTGCCGGCGTCCCAGTTGATGAGGCGGTTGGCGCGGTACACGTGCCCGTCCTCGTAGAGCCGCACGAACGCATGTAACACCGCGCTTTCGTAGCCCTCGTCCATCGTGAAGCGTGCGCGCGAGAAGTCCATCGACGCGCCGAGCTTGCGGAACTGGCCGTGGATCGTCTCGGCGTACTGGTCCTTCCACGCCTGGACGCGCTCGATGAAGGCGGGGCGCCCGAGGTCGCGGCGCGTGGTGCCCTCCTTGCGCAGCTCCTTCTCCACCACGGCCTGCGTGGCGATGCCCGCATGGTCCACGCCGGGGATCCAGAGGGCGTTGAAGCCCTGCATGCGCTTGAAGCGCACGAGGCAGTCCTGCACCGATCCGTTGAGGGCGTGGCCCATGTGGAGCGCGCCGGTGACGTTCGGCGGCGGCACCACGATCGTGTACGGCTCGCGGGTCTCGTCGACCACCGCCTCGAAGGCGGCGCGGCGGTCCCACTCGGCGATCCACTTGGCCTCGACGACGCCGGGCACGTACCGGGTCGCGGTGGTCGGTTCGTCGGGCGTGGCAGTGGCGGGGTCCGTCATGGACCTACCCTACCCGCCGCGCGACGGCCCCTGTCAGCCGATGGCGCCGGGCGGCGCGACGGTCGCGTCGATGCGCGCCGAGCCGTAGCACTTGAACTCGTGCATCGTCATCGTGCCGTCGGGGCTCGGGTGGCTCTCGGTCGACGAGTGCTCCCCGGCGTCGAGGCGCACGATCGCACCGTGGTCGGTGCCCAGCTCCACGTCGTAGCGGGCGGCGACCGGCGCGAGCGCCTGCTGGCCGTTGTCGGTCGTGACCTGCGCCGCGATCTGCGGGTGGAAGTCGCCGACGGGCACCTGCGCGCCCGGGTAGCTGAGGCCGCCCTGTGCGAACCCGCCCGTCCACGTCAGGTCGATGTAGACCCAGTCGTTGAGCTGCAGCACGGGGATGTTGACGACGACGCGGCCGCCCTCGACGCGGAAGGGGAGCGACTGGCCGGGCGCCGCGGCGATGCCGGGCTTGGCCGAGCAGACCTCGGCGGACGCGAGCTCGAGCCGGCCGGGGCGATCGGGCAGCGCGGCCGGCAGCAGCAGCGTCAGCTCGCGGCGCTCGTCGGCGACGAGGTTGTGGATGAGCAGGCGCCCTGCGCCACCGACGAAGCCCGTGTCGTGCGACACGTTCATGCGGACGTTCCAGTCCGCGCGCACCCCGTCGAGGCCGCCCGGGCTCGTTCCGCCACTCGACGTGGGGAATGAGACTGCCTGGGCCCCACCTGCGGGGCCTGCGTTGAATGCGGGCTGGATGTTCATGTCGGGCCTCGGCGTGGTTCGACGCTGCAACGGATCCTACTCCTCGCCGGTACCCCGGCGCGTCGAATCCATGCAGGCGACGACGCACGCGTCGTTCGCTCCACGACCAGCATGCAGGACGATCGTGGATCCGCCAAGACCCAGATGCAGGAAAAAGGCCAGCTCGCGGCCCGAAGGTCGCGAGCTGGCCCAGTCCATGGCTCCAGCGTGTCGCCCGGTGCCCGTGCGGGCTCCGGGGTCATCCCCTCCTAGAAGTCGCCGTCGGAGGGGTTGCCGTTGTCGCTGGAGTTGCCCGGGTTGCTCGGGCGCGGTGCGGGCTGCGGTCGCGGAGCCGGTGCGGGCTGCGGACGCGGGGCCGGTGCCGGCTGCGGACGCGGTGCCGGAGCGGGCTGCGGACGCGGTGCCGGGGCCGGCTGCGGGC
>JAOPYS010000109.1 GCA_025964465.1 Thermoleophilia bacterium | reverse complement strand
GTCGACGGCGCCCAGTCGTACGTCGCCGAGTGGCAGCGGTTCGTGGAATCCACCTCGCGGCTGGACTACCGCCCGCACACCGTGATGGTGGACGGCGACACGGCGATGGTCGAGGCCACCGCCGACGGCGAATTCGCCGCGGGGGATCCGCTCGCCTTCTCCATGGTGAGCATCATGCGGATCTCCGGCGGGCGGCTCGCCGAAGAGCGCGAGTACATCGTCCCGCGCGCCTGAGCGACGCCTGTCCCGCTAGGGGACGAAGACCATCACGTTGGTGTCCGGGGTCGGGAACTGCTCGACCAGTGCACCGAGCTGATCGGAGACGTCGGCGTCGCCCGACGTGACCCAGACCCCGGTTCGCCCGGGCTCGGTGGAGCCGGCGATGTCGACGGACACGCCCGGCACGCCGCGCAGGAGCTCGACGATGCCCGCGGTGGTGACCGCCGGATGCTCCGTTGATCCCGAACGATCGCCGACGACCAGCCGTGCGCCGAGGACCGCATCCTTGAGGAGCGCGTCGGCGTTCGCCGCGGAGGCAGCCGTGCCGTAGGTCAGCCGCACGGTCGCGTCGCCGGTCGCCGCCACCTCGGGAGAGCCGAGCTTCGCGAGGATGTCCCCGTAACGTGCGATGGCTCGCTGGGCGGGTGTGGCTGCGGGCGTCGAGGTCAGGTGCATGGGCCGATCGTCGCGCACGGGGGCGGCGGTT
The DNA here is from genome assembly GCA_025964465.1 of Thermoleophilia bacterium. Classification (GTDB taxonomy): domain Bacteria; phylum Actinomycetota; class Thermoleophilia; order Gaiellales; family SKUG01; genus JAGQUL01. Next base: position 4,941 of record JAOPYS010000109.1, on the reverse strand, counting down.
CGCGCGTCGCGCCCGGGCGCGTTGGCCGGGCTGCGAGCACGGTGGCCGGTTCGGCCCGTGCACCCCCCGCGGCCCCGTATGATCCCGTGCACGTCCACCGAATCTGGAGCCGCCCGATGACCGTCCTCGACACCGCCGCCACCGACTTCTGGGGCCTCACCGAGACGCACGCCGAGATCCGCGAGCACGCGCGCGGCGTGGCCCGCCAGTTCGTCGCGCCGCGGGCGCACGACATCGACGCCGAGGGCAAGTTCCCGCAGGACATCCGCGAGGTGTTCATGGAGCAGGGGCTGTTCGGCCTGCCGTTCGCCGAGGAGTTCGGTGGCACGGGCACCGGCGCCCTGGCGCTGATCATGGCGATCGAGGAGATCTCCAAGGTGTGCGCGACGAGCGGCCTGCTGCTCGCGGTGCAGGAACTGGGTTCGCTGCCGATCAAGCTGGCCGGCACCGATGCGCAGAAGCAGCAGTGGCTGCCCGGCCTCGCCAGCGGCGAGCAGCTCGCGGCCTACGGCCTGACCGAGCCGGAGTCGGGCTCCGACAGCGCGGGGATGCGCACCACGGCCGTGCTGCAGGGTGACGAGTACGTGCTCAACGGCGGCAAGCGATTCATCACCAACGCGGGTGTCGCTGACGTGTACGTCGTGTTCGCCAAGACCGAGCAGGGCGTCGGGCACAAGGGCATCTCCGCCTTCGTCGTGCCGGCCGACGCGCCCGGCTTCTCCGTCGGCAAGTACGAGAAGAAGATGGGCATCAAGGGCTCCACGACCGGTGAGCTGTTCTTCGACGACTGCCGCATCCCGGCCGGCAACCTCCTCGGCGAGGAGGGGACGGGCTTCACGCTGGCGATGCAGGTGCTCGACCGTTCGCGTCCCGGCGTCGCGGCGCAGGGCCTGGGCATCGCGGGCGGCGCGATCGAGTACGCGGGCAAGTACCTGCTCGAGCGCGAGCAGTTCGGCAAGCCGATCGCGCACCAGCAGGGGCTGCAGTGGATGCTCGCGGACATGGAGACGCGCACGTCCGCGGCTCGCGAGCTGCTCTACCGCGCCGGGCACATGATCGACGCCGGTGACTCGGTGCCGCGCGCCACGCTCACGAAGTACTCCGCCATGGCGAAGCTGATCTGCACCGACGTGGCGATGGACGTCACCACCGACGCGGTGCAGCTGCTCGGCGGCTACGGCTACATCCAGGAGTACCCGGTCGAGCGCATGATGCGCGACGCGAAGATCACCCAGATCTACGAGGGCACCAACCAGGTGCAGCGCCTCGTCATCGCACGCAACCTGCTCGACGAGCTGAAGCGCACCGAGCCGATTCCGTTCTGAGGCTCCTCGTGCCTTCGACGCGTCAGCTCGGGTTCATCGGGTTGCCATCGAGGTCGAGCATGATGCCGTCGTTCTTGCCCTCGCTGAGCGCGGGGGCGCCGAAGCAGACCACGTCGAGGCCGTCGTCACCCGCCGAGAGCGTGCGCGTGACGTGCGGCGCGATGCGCACGGCGTCGAGGATCGACAGGGGGACGTCCTCGTCGTCGAGCTTGATCGACCCGGACCCTGCGACCACGACGTAGAGCTCCTCCTGGTGCTCGTGCCGGTGCGCGAACGGGATCGTCTTGCCGGGCTTGACGCGCAGGTACGCGAGGCCCAGCTGCTCGGCGTCGAGCGCCTTCCCCGCGAAGCGCGCCTCCTGGGTGTCCTCCATGCCGAACCCGGGGGCCATGTCCTGGATCTCGGCGAGGTTCTGCTTCGTGAAGTCGGTCATGCGCGGCGCCTACCCGGCGTTGCGCGGACCAATCGCTCCGGGGGCGGACGGATCCGCGGAGGCGCCCGGGTGCTGCGCCTGCAATTCGGCCAGGGCGCGCAGCCACATCGGGTCGTGCACGATGTAGGCGACCGCCACGTAGGACGCGAAGACCGACACGAAGGCGAAGACCAACAGGGCGGGGAGCATGTCGAGGATGCGCTTGTGCAGGGTCATTGCACAGGACGGACACCGATCGGTGCGCGGCCCTGCGCGTGTCAGTCCGGCGGGGGCGCAGCGCGCGCGGCGCCACCGCCGGGCAGATGGTCGCCGGGGATGGTGAGGAAGCCCGGACGGTAGGAGGTGTGGTCGGCCATGAAGTCCGCGCCACCGACGTTGTAGGAGACGACGAGGTCACCCGCGGGCGAGGCGAACTGCGGGTGCGGGACGGCGTTGTAGACGTGGCGCCCGCCCGGCTGCGGCGGGATCTCACCGACGACGTCGCCGCCGGTGAACGGGCCCTCGGGTCGGGCCGCGGTCCAGGCGCGCAGCTCGTGGTCGAACCCCTGCTGGGAGAGCAGCATGGTCGAGCCGTCCCGGGCGTCGACGACCCCGAACTGCGTGGAGACGTCGGCCCCGATGCGGGCCGAGCGCGCCGCGTCCGGCACCCACTGCGACCCGTCCCAGAACGTCCAGGCCGCGCGGTCCTCGAGCTGCTCGCGCGGGACGCGCGCGACGTGCGCGTGGCGCGGCACCGTCTCGCCGGCGGGGTCGGTCTCGGCGCCGTAGACGTAGGTGTGGTCGCCTCGCTCGAGCACGGCGGCGCCCCACAGCACGTCGCTCGCCCCGAGCAGCGGCGTGACCTTCCGCAGCTCGCCCGTGCGGGCGTCGAAGCGCGCCACGTCGGTGCCGCCGTACCGCCAGTTCCAGCCCAGGCCCGCGCCGTCGACGGCGGGCGGCGTGTCGAAGCGGTTCTCGAACACGAGCAGGTCGTCGCCGCGGGTGGTGCCGTGCCCGGGCCAGTACCACTGCTGCCCGGCGAGCATCCCGTTGCGGTTCTCGGCCATGCCGGGCGGGCGGGCGGCGTCGACCGGCACGCCGTCCTCGTGACCGGTCGCGGTGCGCAGCCCGGCGCCGTCCTGCAGCACGATCGAGTTGCGCACGAAGGTCGCGGGGTCGTTCGAGCGTGAACCGTCGGGCTGCACGCCGCCGACGAACGAATCGCCGAACAGCCACGCCGATCCGCCGCCGCGCAGGGGGACGGAGTAGGTCGCGTCGCCGCCGGTGAAGTCGTGTGGCCCGGTCGCGGTCGAGAAGAAGCGGGCGGCGGGTCCGAGGCCCGCGGGCGCCGGGGTGGATGGGGGGCGGTCGAGCTGCACTGCCTCGACCTCGCGCCGGCGGGGCCGGCCGGAGGTCGTGGACGCTGCGACGGGCCGGGTGTGCCCTGCGGGTGGCCGTGAGCTGCCCCGCGCGCAGGTATGCCGGGCCCGGTGGCGAACACGCGAAGGATGGACCAACAGCTGCAGCTCCCGATCCGCAACGCCGGCCTCTTCTCGGCACTGAGGCGGTTCGTCGTCGCGGCGTTCGAGCTGCTCGCCGCCGACCGCGCGGAGGGGGCCGACATCTCCTTCAGCGTCGAGGAGCACCAGCGGGTGCGCGACGACCGCCCGTTCTACGAGTACCGGCCGCTCACGGAGCGCTTCGTGCTCGACCGGCTCGAGCGGATCTGGGCCCTGGACGCCGCCGACGACGCGGCGTGGACCGTGTCGAGCGACCCGGCGTGCGCCACCTTCCTGCGCGCCGGCCGCACGGATTCGGTGGCCGACATGGGCGTCGTCGCGCGGCAGGAACTGCTCGTGCCGCTGCTGGTCGCCATGGCCGAGGCGTCACCGAACTTCGAGCTGGACGAGCCCGCCCTGCTCGAGCACTACCTGCGCTTCGAGCGAACGCTCTACGCGACGGCGCGGCGCTACGTGGCGGTGACGCCTGTGTGGGGCGTGCGGCTGCTCTACGGCGACCTGGAGCTGGCGGAGGGCGCGACCCTGCGCGCGGTCGACCCGGAGTGGTTCCGGCTCGAGTGGCCGGAGGCCGCACAGCTGGACTGGGGGCACGACGCGCACGGCGGCCTGCCGACCGTGGTGCTGCAGCTGGAGCGCCAGGTGGAGGCGGACGAGGACGAGGGCGCGATCGACCCGCTGCGCGCGATCGTCGACGTGGTGAGCGCAGTGCGCGCACTCGCTGGCGGGGGCATCACGGCCGGGCCGTTCGCGCTCGAGCGCTTCGACTGGCGCGCCCTCGCGCCGCGTCCCGTGCCGGCGATCGCCGCGCGACGGTGCGGCCAGCTGCCCAGCCGCATCGACGCGACGGTGGCGACGCACCTGCCCACCGCGATCCGCCGCCTGTCGGCCGAGCCGGACGGCACGGTCGCGCGGGCGCTCGAGCGCTACCAGTTCGCGGCGACGGCGCACGGCCTCGGCGCGCTGCGTGCCGTGTTCGAGATGCTGGTGGAGATCTACGCCACCGAGCGCGAGGTCGGCAGCGCCGCGCTGCGCATGGCCGTCGTCCTGGGCGGTGCGCTGCCGGAGCGTCGCGCCTATGTGGACGCGATGCACCACGCGGCGAAGGTCATCCGCGACGGCACCCCGCCCGGCCCGGAGACGACCCGCACCACGCGCCTGCTCGCGTCCGCGCTGCGAGCGACGATCGCCGCCGGCCTCGTCGGCGAGCTGCCGGTCACGAGCCTGCAGGCGTACGGCGATTCGCTCGTGCTCGGCGAGCGCGAGCGCAAGCAGCTCGGCGTCGCCGCCATGTCACCCGAGATCTGACCCCCTGGGGGTCACTACTGCGGCTTGGCGGCCTTGGCCGCGCCGGTCAGCATCTCGCGCACGCGCTTGGCCTCCGACAGGGCGGTGTCCTGCGCCCGCGTCGCCGCCGTGTGGACGGCCTCGTCGCCGAAGCGACCGAGCCCGACCGCCCGGGCGAATGCCTGGTTGGAGATGACGGACCGGTACTCGTGGCCGTCCGTTCCGATGGTGGCGCCCGTGCCGCGCGTGATGGCGGTCGTGATGTCGACGCCGTGCTGCGCGAAGGATTCGACCGGCGTGAACGGCCGTGTGCCGGGGAACCACTCAGGCCGCTTCCAGAGCATGCTCAGCTTGAGCATCGGCACCGGGTCGTCACCGTTGCGCAGCTCGATGAAGCGCG
>JAOPYS010000088.1 GCA_025964465.1 Thermoleophilia bacterium | reverse complement strand
GCCGTGCGCAGCACGCTGAGCGTCGCCGCGTCGGTGCCCGTGAAGTGCGGCTCCAGCAGCGCCTGCGCGCTCGTGTTGAGGTGGAACGCCGCGATCCGCGCGTCCTTGGTCCCCTCCGAGCCCTGGTCGTTCGACGGCACCCGGCGGATGGTGTCGAGCGACTGCTGCACGAGCTGCGCGGCCTGCCGCACGTCGTCGCGAAGGCCGAACGTCGCACGCTGCGCCGTGGGGGCCAGCGCGATCGCGAACCACTGCGTGGCGACGGGCTGCGCGACGGTGGGGCGAATGGAGGTGATGGCGATCATGTGAGGACCTCGTTCGGGTGTGGCGGGACGTGGACGGTGCTGCGTTCGGTTCGGGTCAGCCCGCGACGCGCTGCAGCGCGGCGAGCGCGGCCTGCGAGTCGGCGAGCGCACCGGGGATGTCCACGCCGTTGAAGCGCCCGTCCGGGCTCGGCTTCTTGGCCAGCTGCCACGCGGCGTCCTCGAGTGACGCGTCCGCCGTGCGCAGCGTGCTCACGGTCGCGGCATCGCTGTCGGTGAAGTGCGGCTCGAGCTTGGCCTGGGCGTCCAGGTTGAGGTGGAACGCTGCGATGCGCGCCGCCTTCGTCCCTTCCGAGCCCGTGTCGCTGGACGGCACGGTGCGGATGGTGTCGATCGACTGCTGCACGAGCTTGGCGGCGGCGAGCACGTCGGCGCGCACGCCGGATGAGACCGGCGGCTGGCCCGGGACCGGTGGCTGGCCCGGGACGGGCGGCTGGCCCGGCGCGCCGAGGTGGGCGGCCGCGAGGCGCACGTCGTCGATCGGGCCGTCGAGGGCGGCCGGCCAGCCGGAGCCGAGCGCGTACTGGTCCTCCATCCCCGCGAGGCGCCCGCCGTTCTCCGCCAGGTACAGCGCATCCTGGCCGAGCGCCGAGACCAGGCCGGCATCGTCGGGCGCGAGGGCGGCGTAGGCATCGCGAGCCGCGAGCACGCCCTTCGCGAACCCCTGGAACGTGTCGTTCCACCCGGTGGGGATGATGGTGCTGGCCGCGTAGATGCTGGTCAGCTCCGCATCACGGCTCGTCATCGCGGCCGCGAGGTCGGTGAGCTGGTGCTGCGTGGCGATGCGGTCGGGTCGGACGGCGGAGACGGCGGCGATCATGGCGTACCTCGGGCTGGGGTCGGGATCGGTGGAGCAGCGGTGCGGAGCGGGTCAGCCCGCGACGCGGGCGAGCGCGTCGAGCGCCGCCTGCGAGTCGCGCAGCGCGCCCGGGATGTCGACGCCGGTGAAGCGGCCGTCGGGGCTCGGCTTCTTGGCGAGCTGCCAGGCCGCGTCCTCGAGCGACGCATCCGCCGTGCGCAGCGTGCTCACGGTGGCGGCGTCACCGTCGGTGAAGTGCGGCTCGAGCTTGGCCTGCGCGTCCAGGTTGAGGTGGAAGGCCGCGATGCGCGCCGCCTTCGTCGCCTCGGAACCCGTGTCGTCGGCCGGCACAGTTCGGATGGTGTCGATCGACTGCTGGACGAGCGCGGCCGCGGCCTGCGCGTCGCGCTGCGCAGCCGTCGGGCCACCGTTCGGCGGAGTGGTCGGCGGGGTCACCGGCGGGGCCGGCGGCGGCGAGTCCGGGCCCGATGCCCCGAGCACGGCATCCGAGGCCCGCTGCAGCGTCGAGAGCGTCGAGTCGAGCACGCTGCCCCACCCGCGGCCGAACCCGAAGCCCTTGTCCTGGTACACGGCGGCGCGTCCCCCGCTCTCGGCCAGGTCGCGCACCTCGAACCCGAGGTCGGCGGCGAGCGCGGCGTCGCCGGGCACGGCCTGCAGCACCTGGTCGCGCACCTCCTGCACTGCCTGCGAGGTGTTGGCGAACCACGTGTCCCAGCCGCGCGTGGGGTGCCGGTCCGACCCCTCGAGGTTCTCCAGGTTGGCGTCGGTCTTGGCGACGTCGACGACGATCGTGCTGATGCGCGCTGCGAGTGCGGCGTTCGGGGCGGCGGCGAGGAGCATGGGAGGAGACGTCCTTGTCGAGTGGCGGCGCACGCGTCCTGCGTGCGCGATCACCGCTGATCTTGGGCGCCCGGCGCCTCGTCCGACAGCGAAACGATCGCTGGCGGCCCGCGAGGGCCACCCTCCCGGCCACGTCGACTAGTATCGAGACGACGAAAACAGTGTGGAGGAACAGCATGGCGGACAGCTTCGGGACACGGACGAGCCTCGAGTCGGGCGGGCGCTCGCTCGAGTACCACTCGCTCCCAACCCTCGCCGAGCGGTTCCCGGACGTGGTCACGCTCCCGTTCTCGCTGCGCGTGCTACTCGAGAACCTGCTGCGCCTCGAGGACGGCGTCGCCGTCACGGCCGCCGACATCGAGGCCCTCGCGGGCTGGGATCCGGCCCAGAAGCCCGAGACCGAGATCGCCTACACGCCGGCCCGCGTGCTCATGCAGGACTTCACCGGCGTGCCCGCGATCGTCGACCTCGCCGCGATGCGTGACGCGATGGCGGAGCTCGGCGGCGACCCCGCCAAGATCAACCCGCTGCGCCCCGTCGACCTCGTGATCGACCACTCCGTGCAGGTGGACGAGTACGCGAACAAGTTTGCGCTCGAGCGGAACATCGAGCTCGAGTACGAGCGCAACGGCGAGCGCTACGCCTTCCTGCGGTGGGGCCAGGGCGCCTTCAAGAACTTCACCGCCGTGCCGCCCGGCGCGGGCATCGTCCACCAGATCAACGTGGAGTACCTCGCGCGCGTCACGTTCGTCGAGGAGGGCGCCGGCCAGGACGGCGCCGACCTCGTCTATCCCGACACCCTCGTCGGCACCGACTCGCACACCACCATGGTCAACGGCATGGGCGTGCTGGGCTGGGGCGTCGGCGGCATCGAGGCCGAGGCGGCCATGCTCGGCCAGCCCGTCTCGATGCTCATCCCGCAGGTCGTCGGGTTCGAGCTGACCGGAGCGCTCCCCGAGGGCGCCACCGCCACCGACCTCGTGCTGCGCGTCACCGAGATGCTGCGCAACCTCGGCGTGGTCGGTCGCTTCGTGGAGTTCTACGGCTCCGGGCTCGACCACCTGCCGCTCGCCGACCGCGCCACCATCGGCAACATGAGCCCCGAGTTCGGTTCCACCTGCGCGATCTTCCCCGTCGACGAGGAGACGCTGCGCTACCTGCAGCTGACCGGTCGCAGCCCCGAGCAGGTGCAGCTCGTTCGCGACTACTACACCGCGCAGGGGATGTTCCGCACCGCCGAGTCGGCCCCCGCCCGCTACACCGACACGCTCCACCTCGACATGTCGACCGTCGAGCCGAGCGTGGCCGGCCCGCGACGCCCGCAGGACCGCATCTCCCTCACCGACGTGAAGGGCACCTTCCACCGCGAGCTCGAGGCGCTCAAGCCCGGCTCCGCGGGCACGCGCCTGCGTCCCGCCGCACCCGCGACGGAGGCCGGCGGCACCGCGACCCTGACGCCGACGAAGGTCGTCGACGGCTCGGTCGTGATCGCCGCGATCACCTCCTGCACCAACACGTCCAACCCGTCCGTGATGGTCGCCGCGGGCCTGGTCGCCCGCAAGGCGCGCGCGCTCGGGCTGACCTCGGCGCCGTGGGTGAAGCCGAGCCTCGCACCCGGCAGCAAGGTCGTCACGCGTTACCTCGAGCACGCCGGCCTCGACGAGGACCTCGAGGCGCTCGGGTTCTTCACCGTCGGCTACGGCTGCACCACGTGCATCGGCAACTCCGGCCCGCTCCCCGCCGAGGTGCTCGAACAGGTGCAGGAGGACGACCTCGTCGTCGCGAGCGTGCTCTCGGGCAACCGCAACTTCGAGGGGCGCATCAACAACGACGTGAAGATGAACTTCCTCGCGTCGCCGCCGCTCGTGGTCGCCTACGCCATCGC
>JAOPYS010000081.1 GCA_025964465.1 Thermoleophilia bacterium | reverse complement strand
CGACGCCCTGCGCGCCGCCGTCGAGCGCGAAGCCGTCGCCACCTGACCCAGCCCCTCCTTTCTCACTATGAGGTCGATCGTGCCGCTCAGCGGCACGCTGGGTGATCCAGTGGGGAGGAGCGAGGCGTCATCGCCCGTGGGCTGGAGGTCGTGGCCAAAACGTCCGCGTGTGTGGCGAGCGAGAAGCGAGCGATGCAAGGAGGAGGGATGAGGCGGGCGGTATCCCGTCGATTCCCGAGGACGTAGCAGGGCGAAGCTTCGCAGCCGCCACACGCGCGACAGAGTTTTGGCCATAACCTCTAGGGTTCGGGGGTGACCGACGCGCTGTTCGACATGCCCGAGGAGACGCCCGCGCCTGCGGCGCGCGCGGAGGACGCCGTGGCGTGCTCGACGGCCGTGGCCGTCTACCCGCTCGTGCCGACGCGGTCGTTCGACGAGCCGCTCACCTACGGCCTGCCCGACGAGCTGGCGTCTGACGTCGGCGTCGGGTCGATCGTCGAGGTGCCGCTCGGCAAGGCCGCGCGCGTCGGCGTCGTGGCCGCGGTCGACGTCGACCGCCCGCCGGGCGTGGCGCTCAAGCCCGTGTCGCGCATCGTCGACGCGCCGCGCGTGCCCGCATCGCTCGTGTCGCTCGCGGAGTGGGTGGCCGACCAGTACGGCTGTGCGCGCACGGTGGCCATCGGCCTGGTCGTGGGCCCCCGGTTCGCGGCGCAGGCACGCGCGAGCGCCGTGCCGCACCGCAGGCGCCAGCTCGCCGTGCGCCGCATCGCCGAGGACGTCGGCGGGCTCGACCTGACGAAGCGCCAGCGCGACCTCGCGGCGCGCATCCCCACCGGGTGGATCGCCCTGTCGGTGCTGCTCGAGCGGCTCGGCACGACGCGCCCCACGGTCGGCAAGCTGGCGGAGGCGGGCGTCGTCGCGCTCGAGGAGCAGTTCCTCGACGAGCTCGCGAGCGACGAGCCAGAGCTGGAGGAGGGCGATGTCGCCGACGCCCTCGACGGCATCGACGTCGGGCGCACCGCCGCCGCCGGCGGCTCGCTCGTGGAGCTCACGCGCGCCCAGCTCGACGCGGTCGATGCCTGCTGGGGCGCCGACGGCGACCCCGACCCCGCGACCCTGCTCGTCGGCATCACCGGCAGCGGCAAGACCGAGGTGTACCTCGAGACCATCGCGCGCGCACTGGAGGAGGGGAAGGGCGCGATCGTCCTCGTCCCCGAGATCGCCCTCACCCCGCAGACCGCCCGCCGGTTCCTCGCGCGCTTCCCAGGCACCGTCGAGGTGCTGCACTCGGCCATGACCAAGGCGCAGCGCGCGGTGGCCCACGAGCGCATCGCCCGCGGCGACGCGCGCGTCGTCGTCGGCCCACGCTCCGCCGTGTTCGCCCCCGTCCAGCCGCTTGGCGTGCTCGTCGTCGACGAGGAGCACGACCCCTCCTACAAGCAGGATTCCGAGCCGCGCTACGACGCCCGACGCGTGGCCTTCCGCCGCGCGCTCGGCGAGGGCGCACGCCTCGTGCTGGGCAGCGCGACCCCGCGCCCGGAGAGCTGGCACGGCATCCGCCGCCACGTCGTGATGCGCGAACGCCCCGGCGGTGGGCGCCTGCCCCCGGTGGAGCTCGTCGACCTGCGCGACCACGCCGACCACTTCCCCCTCACCACTCCGGTGCAGGACGCCATCGACGCCGTGCTGCAGCGCGGTCGCAAGGTGATCGTGCTGCACAACCGTCGCGGCTACGCCGTGGCGCTGCACTGCCGCAGCTGCGGCCACACCTTCCGCTGCCCGCGCTGCGACGTGTCACTCGTCATCCACGGGCGCATCGCGCGCCGCCAGCGATTGACATGCCACCACTGCGGCCACGACGAGCGCGTCCCCGAGGCGTGTCCCGAGTGCCGCTCCGGCGACATCGCCCGCATGGGCGCCGGCACCGAGCGCCTCGAGGGCCTCATCGCCGAGCGCTGGCCCGCCACGCCCGTCCACCGGCTCGACGCCGACGCGGTGCGCACGCGCGGCGCCGTCGGCGACATCCTCACGGCCTTCAACCAGCCCGGCCCGGGCATCCTCGTCGGCACCCAGATGGTGGCCAAGGGGCACGACTTCCCCGACGTCGAACTCGCCGTCGTCATCGACGCCGATGCCGGCCTCGCCATCCCGGACTTCCGGGCGGAGGAGCGCGCCTTCTCGCTCGTCGCGCAGCTCGCTGGGCGCGCCGGACGCAGCGCCGCCACCGCCGAGCACGCCCGCGTGCTCATCCAGACCTGGGACCCCGAGCACTCCTTCCTCACGTTCGCACGCGCGCACGACGTCGACGGGTTCCTCGCGCGCGAACTCGGCGAGCGCGAGCAGCACGGGTTCCCGCCCTACTCGCGCATCGTGCGCGTGCTCGTCAGCGCCCGCGAGGAGGGCCCGCGCGACGAGTGGGCGCTCGCCATCGCGAAGGGCATGCGCCAGCTCGGCGCCGGCTCCGTGCTCGGCCCGGCGCGCCTGCTGCGCATCAACGACCGCGAGCGCGCGCAGGTGCTCGTCGCCACCCACCGTGCGAGCGACGTCGCGTCCGCCGTGCGCAAGTTCCTGAAGACCACCGAGGCCGGACGGCGCAAGGTCGACGTGCGTGTCGCGCTCGACGTCGATCCGCAGGCGCTGGTCTGACACGGAGCGCTCCGACGGCGCCCGTGGATGCGAGGTAGCTCACACCGCGGGGTGGTGCCTCGCCCCTGAGGGTGACCCACTCGGGCGATCCCGGCGAAGACCCGGTGGACAGCGTGCGGCTCGGACGGCCGCACCACTCGGGACAGGGGACACAGATGAGCATCATCGGCGCCGTATCGAACTTCGCGCACAGCACGACCGGGCGCGTCGCGCTCGTGGGCGGCGGGCTCGCCGTGGCGGCGGTCACCCTCACCGCGTGCGGTTCGCCTCGCGTGACCCCGACCGAGCACCGCGCCCAGATGTTGGGCGGCGTACGCGACGCGTCGCAGGGACACCTGGACGTGCTCGAGGGGTCACGTCTGGTCGATGCGGCGACCAAGGAACTCGGGCCGAAGCTCCAGACGTACGAGACGGGCACCAAGGTCGGACGGTTGTTCCTCACGTACGAGGCGCAGCTCGGGGACAAGGGTGCGGCGCTCACCGCCACCACCCGTCACCTCCACGACTACGCCATCAAGGACTGGGTCTGACCGATCATGCGCGGCGCGCGATCCACGCTTCCTCGGTCGGCCACTTGCGGGCCCACTCGTGGTCGGCCCACTCGTATCGGGTGGTCGCCCCGACCGGCGCCTGTAGCTCCACGAGCCGCTCGACGGTGAACCCGTGCTCGGCGAGCAGGTCCATCCACGCGCCGTGCGGCAGGTGGAACTCCACCGAGTCGTCGCCGTCGTCGTCGGGCCACTCGAGCCGGTGCAGGTCGAAGAGCGGACGCTGCAGCGCGCCCTCCGCGCGGGTGCCGTAGGTGTCCATGCACAGCACCGACAGGATGCCGTTGGTGAGGAAGACCAGCTCGCCGCCGGGTCGCAGCAGTCGCGCCGCCTCGGGCACCCATCGCTCGGGCTCGCACCACAGGCACGCGCCGTACTCGGAGATCGCCAGGTCGAACGATGCGTCGGGGAGCGGCACGGCCTCCGCGCTCGCCTCCAGGAAGGTGATGTCGTCGAGCCCGTGCTCGGCCTGCAGTCGACGCGCCGTCGCCAGCTGCGCCTGGCTGACGTCGATGCCCGTCACGCGAGCCCCCGCGCGCGCGAGCCACGACGACACGTACCCGGCGCCGCACCCCAGCTCGATCGCGTCGCGCCCCGCGAAGCGTGCGATCCCCTCCGCCCCGAACAGCTGCGCGTCCGCCTCGGTGATGTCCCAGATCCCCCACGTCGGGTCGGCCGTCGCCCAGTTGCGCTCCGCGGAGGGGACGTAGTCGGAGGCCCAGCGGTCCCACTGGTCGCGGTTGCGGGCGGCGTGCTCGGTGAGGTCCATGGGCGACCCGTACCCACGTGCGGCGCGGATCACCTGCGGGTAGGGCGACGGCATGACCCGACGACGAGCGATCTCCCTGGCAGTGGTGGCCGCGTCCGCGGCCGTGGTCGCCGGCGGCTGCGGCGACGACCCGGCGCCTGCGGTCGCCCAGCCCGCGACGGCGACCCCTG
>JAOPYS010000031.1 GCA_025964465.1 Thermoleophilia bacterium | reverse complement strand
CCGATGGGGTGGGCATGACGGCCCAGCTCACGCTCTTCGCCGCCGACCGCTTCCACGACCCCCGGGTCGCCGCCGACCGCGCCCGCGCCCGCTCCCTCGCGAAGCTCCGCGCGCCGCAGTGCCGCGGCCGGGACCTGTCGGCTTCGGTCACTGCGCTCGTGCAGCCGGAGCGTGCCGCCCCGACCGATGCGGATCTCGAGCGCCGCGCGGCGTAGTCGCGCCGATCACGCTCCGCGCGATCCCTCAGTCAAATGTGCCCCACTCGCGGCGGAGCAACTCGCAGACCTCGCCGACCGTGACGCCGAGGCGCAGGGCCTCGCGCATGGGGGGGAGCAGGTTCGCCTCGCCACGCGCGGCCGAGTGGACCTGCGCGAGCGCGGCGTCGCACGCAGCCTGGTCGCGGGCCGCGCGCCACGCGGCGAGTCGCTCGCACTGGCCGCGCTCGACGGCCGGGTCGAGCCGGTGCAGCTCCGGTTCGGGGTCCTCGGCGTCGACGTAGCGGTTCACGCCGACCACGACCTGCTCGCCCGCATCGACCGCGAGCTGGAAGCGGTAGGCCGCCTCCTCGATGTGCCCCTTCGTCCACCCGTTCTCCGCGGCAGCGACCGCCCCGCCCTGCTCGGCGACCTCGTCGATGAGGGCCTCCGCCCGCACGAGCAGCTCCTGGGTGAGCGCCTCGACGTAGTAGGACCCGGCGAACGGGTCGGCGGTCGCCGTGATGCCGCTCTCCGCCTGGAGGATCTGCTGTGTCCGCAGCGCCACCTGCGCGCTGCGTTCGGTGGGCAGCGCGAGCGCTTCGTCGAACCCGTTGGTGTGGATCGACTGCGCGCCACCGCCCGCCGCGCTGAAGGCCTGGAGCGCCACGCGCACGATGTTGTTCTCGGGCTGCTGCGCGGTCAGCGTCGAGCCACCCGTCTGCGCATGGAAGCGCAGCGCCATCGACTTCGGGTTGGTGGCCCCGAAACGGTCGCGCATGAGGCGCGCCCACAGCTCGCGCGCCGCCCGGAACTTCGCGACCTCCTGGAACACGTCGTTGTGCGCGTTGAAGAAGAAGGACAGGCGCGGCGCGAACTCGTCCACCGAGAGCCCCGCCGCGAGCGCGGCCTCGACGTACGCGATGCCGTGCGCGAGGGTGAACGCGACCTCCTGCACGGCCGTGGAGCCCGCCTCGCGGATGTGATAGCCGGAGATGGAGATCGTGTTGAAGCGCGGCGCATTGGCGGCGCACCAGGCGAAGGTGTCGACCGTGAGCCGCATGGAGGGGCGCGGCGGGAAGATGTAATTCCCGCGCGCGACGTACTCCTTCAGGATGTCGTTCTGGATCGTGCCCTGGATGCTGCCGGGCGCGGCACCCTGCTCCTCGGCCACCAGGTCGTAGAGCAGCAGGAGCATCGAGCCGGGGGCGTTGATCGTCATCGACGTCGACACCTCCGCCAACGGGATGCCGTCGAACAGGCGGCGCATGTCGTCGATCGTGTCGACCGCGACGCCCGTGCGGCCGACCTCGCCGAGCGAGCGCGGGTCGTCCGAATCGAGGCCGAGCTGGGTCGGCAGGTCGAAGGCGGTCGACAGGCCCGTCTGCCCGCGGTCGAGCAGGTAGCGGAACCGCTCGTTGGTCTCCTCGGCCGTGGCGAACCCGGCGTACTGGCGCATGGTCCACGGGCGGGCCCGGTACATGCCGGCGTAGGGCCCGCGCGTGTAGGGGAACTCCCCGGGCGGCGTCAGGCGCTCCTCGAGGTCGGGAGGGGTGTCGGCCGGCCCGTAGACCGGGGCGACGGGGATGCCGGACTCGGTGCTGCGCTCCGCGATCGCGAGGGTGCTCATGCCGCGAGCCTACCGGCGTCACCGACACGGGTAGGCTGCAGTGATGGACGCGCTGCACCCGAGCTCGATCGAGTGGCTGCTGGCCGCCGGCGTGTTCTCGCTGGCCGCCCTCGCGACGCTCGCGCAGTCCTCCCGGCTGCCGTACCCGATCTTCCTCGTGCTCGCGGGGCTCGCCATCGGCTTCGTGCCGGGCGTGCCGACGCCGCAGCTCGACCCGGACGTGGTGTTCCTCGTCTTCCTGCCTCCGCTCATCTACGCCGCGGCCTACTTCACGTCGCTGCGCGAGCTGGAGCGGCACGCCTCCACGATCTCCGTGCTGGCGGTGGGGTTGGTCGTGGCGACGATGGTGGCCGTCGCGGTGGTGGTGCACGCACTCGTGCCCGACATGTCGTGGGCGGTGGCCTTCACCCTGGGCGCGATCGTGTCGCCGACGGACCCCGTGGCCGGTTCCGCGGTGCTCGAGCGCATGCAGGTCCCGCGGGCCGTGATGCACATCGTCGAGGGCGAGAGCCTGATCAACGACGGCAGCGGCATCGTGCTCTACCGGGTGGCGGTCGCCGCGGTGGTCACGGGCACCTTCTCCATCGCCGACGCGGGCGTCGAGTTCCTGACGAGCGTCGTCGGCGGCGTGGCCGTCGGGGTGGTGGTCGGTGCGGTGATGACCTTCCTGCGGCGACGCAACGAGCACGGGTCGACGGACGTGCTCCTGTCGGTGCTCAGCGGCTACGCGGCGTACCTGCCGGCCGAGGCGCTGCACGTGTCGGGCGTGCTCGCGGTCGCCACGGCGAGCATCTGGCTGGGCTGGCGCACGCCGACGATCGTGCGCGACGCCGAGACGCGGCTGCAGATCAACGCGCTGTGGACCAACCTCAACTTCGTGCTCAACGCCGTGCTGTTCCTGCTGGTGGGCCTGCAGATGCACGGCATCCTCGACCGGCTGCACGGGGTCGGCGCGGGGCAGCTCGTGTGGTGGGGGGCGGCCACGGCCGTCACGGTGATGGTCACGCGGCTCGTGTTCATCTTCCCGACCGGGCTCCTGCCCGGGCTGCTGTCCAAGCGGCTGCACGACCGCCAGGGCCGCACGTGGCGCGGCGTGCTCCTGGCCGGCTGGATCGGCATGCGCGGTGCAGTCTCGCTCGCGGCGGCGCTGGCGCTGCCGGTGACCATCCACGGCGACACGCCCTTCCCGCACCGTGACCTGCTCGTGTACCTGACCTTCTGCGTGATCATGGGCACGCTGCTGGTGCAGGGTTTGACGCTCGGGCGCATCGTCGACTGGCTCGAGCTGGAGGACGACGGGTCGTTCGCGCGGTCGGAGTCGCACGCGCGGATGGTGGCGGCGAGCGCTGCGGTCGCGCACATCGAGTCGCTCGACGGGGTGGAATGGATCGAGCCTGATTCGCTCGAGCGCCTGCGGCGGATCCACGACTACCGCGAACGGCGCTTCGCGGCGCACGTGCACGACACGGAGGAGCTGGAGCGCTTCGAGCAGCGCGCGGAGGCGTGGGTGCGCGCCTCCCACGAGGTGCAGGAGGTCCAGCGCGGCGCGCTCGTGCGCCTGCGCGACGAGGGCGAGATCACCGACGAGGTCATGCACCTGGTCCAGCGCGACCTCGACCTCGAGGACGTGCGCCTCTCCTGACGCGCTGCTCGCCCCTTCCCCTTCCCCTTCCCACTATGAGGTCGATGTTGCCGCTGAGCGGCAGCATCGACCTCATAGTGGGAAGGGACGGGGCCGATAGGGACCGGGCATGCGCGCATCGGCCTGGTTCACCGCGATCGTCACGCTCGCCGTCGCGGCGGGCCTGCTGGCGTTCCTGGCGGCGACGCCTGATCCGAGCACGCGCGCCCGACCGGGGCGACCCGGGTTCGGCGGGTTGTCGAAGGCCCAGGTCGACGCACGGATGGGTGATGCCGCCGCGTACCACGCGGCGCTGCACAGGACGACCGTCACCGGCCGGAGCGCTGCGGCGAATGGTTTGGCCTGGCTCACGGCGATCGCAGGTTCGCGGGGTCGCGCCGCCGCTGCGCTGCCACGGCTCGTCCGGTCGTCGCCTGCGTCGCCCCTGTCGAAGGCGCGCGTGCTCGCCTTCGCGGCGTGGGCCGACGACATCCCCGCGGGCTCGTGGAGGGTGCAGCCCCGGGCGACGGCTCGACGACCTGCGGCCGTGGGCGCGGACGCGTACGCCGTGGCGAGCTACGTCGACGTGTACGTCGCGCAGGCGGCCGGGCCGCGGCGCCACCAACGCATCCCCGTCACCGTGCAGCTGCAGGGCTCGGGTGGGACGGCAACCGCCGCGCCGCGCCGCTGGCTGCTGCGCGACGTGGTCGTGGGCGGCCCCCGTACCTTCCTGCGCGCGTACGTCGATCCCGTCGTGGTGCACCGGCCGTCGATCGACGTCGTGGCACCTTCGTCCGAGCGCGTCGCCGCGGTGCGGCTGGCCGACGCGGGGCAGGCCGAGCTGCTCGAGCTGCGCGAGCGCTACCCGGGCCTCGGGTCACCGGCGAGCGTCACGGCGTGGTTGCTCGACGACGGCCGGGATGCGCGCCGCGTCCTGGGCGCCCCGCCGCCGCCCGCCACGCTCACCGCGGGCACTGGCACGCCGCACGCGGGATCGTGGCTCACCCCGTCCGGCGACGTGGCCATCGAGCTGAACGGCGCCCGGCTCCCGCCCGAGGCCCGCGCCGATGCGCTGCGCCGCGAGCTGACGCTGGTGACGCTCCGCGACGTCGCGTCGCACGCACCGCCCGCGTTGCTCGAGGGCGTGGCCGCGCGCGAGGTGCGCCGCGGGCGCGGTGCCGGGCCTGCCGGCAGCACGCCGGCGGGCACCACCGCCGCCACGGAGTTCGCGCCGCTCGCCGCCGCACTTCGGCGCGGCGACGCCGGTGTCGACGAGCTGCTCCGCGCCCCCGCCGGCGGCAGCCTCGCGCCGGGCGCGACCCCGGCCGAGCGTCGCAACGCCTCCCTCGCCGCGGAGGCGATCGTCGGCTGGATCGAGGGGCGCGACGGGCACGCCGCCGTCGTGCGACTCCTGGCCCGCCTGCGCTCCGGCGCGTCGATGCCGGCCGCGCTGCGCGACGTGCTGGACGTGGACGTCGTCGCCATCGAGCACGGCGTCGCGACGTGGACCACGCACGTCGTCGGCCCGCCGTCGGTGCCGATTGCACCCGCTTCGGGTATCGGCGGTGCGACGACCACCGGGTCGACGGAAGGAACCACTCGATGACCAGCACCATCAGTCCTGCAGTCCCGCTCGCCGCCACGCTCGACGAGCCGGTGCTGCGCACCGTGTTCACGGCGGCCCCGAAGGACCTGTCCGTCCCGGAGGACGTCGGCGCGATCTTCTCCCACCGCATGAAGTCGCTCGGCGGCGGCAACCACGGCGCCTACGTGTGGGGCTCCGTCGCGCTCGCGGTGGTCGGGGTCATCCTCGGCCTCGCCGTGGCGCCCGGGCTCTTCGCCATCGCCGGCATCGTCGCCGTGGTCTGGATCGTGGTCGCCTTCTACCAGCACTCGCAGGCGAGCGGTGACTTCTTCAGCTGCTACTCCGGGGCGCGAGGGCTCCAGCAGGACGACGGCAACATCAACGCGGACATCCCCCTCTTCGACAAGGGCGACAAGCGCAAGTGGGACAACGTCATGAAGGGGCCGGTGGCGGGGCACCCGGCGCGGCTTGGTCACTACACCTACACGATCGTCACGCGCGACAGCGAGGGCAACCGCAGCGAGAGCGACCACGACTTCACCGTGCTCGCCTTCCGGCTGCCGGCAGAGGTCGCCGCACGCTTCCGCGGCGTGTCGCTGGCGCCCAACGGCATGTCGTTCGGCAAGCTCGGCGACAAGCTGTCGAGCGACCGGGCGGTCAAGCTGGAGAGCAACGAGTTCGAGAGCCGCTACAACCTGCGCGTCGTCGACGAGCAGGACGACATCGCGCTCTACGAGCTGTTCAACCCGGCCTTCCTGCAGCACCTCGCCACCGAGCTGAAGGTGTTCTGGGAGCAGCGCGGGGAGGACCTCGTCTTCTGGCACAAGGGCCACGAGGACGAGGCGGCCGACCTGGACAAGTTCTGCCAGCACGGCGCCTACGTGCTGCAGCGCTACCTCGAGGAGTACCGGTGAGCGAGCACCGCTGAGCACGATTCCCGAGCCATCGCCCACGCAGGAGTGCGTCGCGCCCCGCGTGGGGATACGATGGGCGAGCCGTCCCCGAACGTAGAGGAATACCGTCATGGTCGCTGTCATCGTCATCGTCGCCATCGTCGTGGTGATCGCCCTGTGGGCCGTGCTCACCTACAACGGGCTCGTGTCGCGCCGTGCACGCGTGGACGAGAGCTGGAGCGGCATCGACGTGCAGCTGAAGCGCCGCCACGACCTCATCCCCAACCTGGTGGAGACGGTCAAGGGCTACGCGTCGCACGAGAAGGAGACGCTGCAGAACGTCATCGCGGCGCGCAACTCGGCCGTGGCCGCGCAGGACGCCGGCACGCCGGCCGCCGCCGGTGCCGCGGAGGGGCTGCTCAACGGGGCGCTGCGCCAGGTGTTCGCGTTGAGCGAGGCGTACCCGGACCTGAAGGCGAACCAGAACTTCCTCGACCTGCAGGGCCAGCTCGCCGACACGGAGGACAAGATCTCCGCCTCGCGCCGCATCTACAACGGCAACGTGCGGGACTACAACACCAAGATCCAGCAGCTGCCCTCCAACATCATCGCGGGCATCGGCCACTTCACCGTGCGTGAGTTCTTCGAGATCGAGGAGCCCTCCGAGCGCGCGAACGTGGCCGTCAGCTTCTCCTGATGGCGAACGCCACG
>JAOPYS010000007.1 GCA_025964465.1 Thermoleophilia bacterium | reverse complement strand
CGATCGTCCGGACGACGGAGCCGTGCCCGGCACACGCAGCCGAGCGACCTGGGCGACCAGCACCTGCGCGGCGCGGCGCGCCCCGTCGGGCAGGAGCGCCCCGACCCCGAGCTGGCCGTCGCGCACGGCGGCCACGCGAGCGCGCAGTGCCGGCAGTGCCGGGTGGGCGACGCGGCCGACCGCTGCGACGAGCAGCAGGCCCGCCAGGCCCGCGCCCGCACCGATCAGGAGGGCGAGCGTCGGCGGCACCGTGCGCGTCTGCACGAGCTGGAGCGCGTACCACCCCGTGCCGCGACCCGCGTCTGAACGCGCGCCCACCGCGAGCAGCGCCGCGAGCGGCCCCACGAGCCCGACGGACCACACGAGCACCGCACGCGAGCGGAAGAACACGACCCGCCACGACGCCACGCACATCCACGCGTGCAGCGTGGGCACGACGAACAGCACCGCATAGGGGTTCACCGACAGGGCCAGGGCCGAGACGACGACGAGGCCGACGAGCGACACCACGATCTCGGGGGTGTCGGGGCCGGTGTGCACGCGAGCGGAGGCGCGACGCTGGCGGCGCCAGTCCGGGCCGCGTGCGAGCAGCCATGCGGCGGCGACCAGCGCGAGCCAGATGCCGAGTGCGATCACACGCACGTCGGTGAGCCGCCCGGGGTTCGGGGGATGGTCCACCGTGCCGGGCAGCAGGCCGAACGCGCCGAGCAGCCAGAGCGCGCCGATGGCCACCACGCCCGCGAGCATCGCCCGGGTGCAGGTGCCCACGGCGGCGGCGAGGTTCCAGCCGCGGCGGTGCCGCACGAGCATGTCCACCGCGCCGATCCACACCGGCACGAGCAGCGACGCCACGAGGATCTTCAGGGCCCAGCCCCGGTAGACGCGCTGGTCGGTGGCGACCCACGTCTTGCCCGCCGACTGCAGCTGGTCGACGCCGTCGAGGGTGCCGATGAGCCGCTGCGCGGCCCGCAGCCCGGCGCCCACGTGCGCCGCGTCCGCGTTGTCGTCGCCGCTGGCGTGCAGCCCGTCGTCGGCGGCGGTGATGGTGAGGGCGGGGAGTCCGGCGTCGAGCAGTTGCCCGTGCTCGCGGAGCGTGATCGGCGTCGCCAGGCGCACGAGCTGCGCGCCGATGCCCCCGAGCGTGGCCCGTCCGCCCTCGGCGTCGACCGAGCCGCTGGCCGCCTGCACGAGGCCCAGTGGCGGCGCGTGCCGCCCGCTCGGCGATGCGTCGACGCGCAGGGTCTCGCCGCCGCCGATGCGATCGAGGCCGATCACGGCGACCACCGCGCCGCGCGAGCCCAGGCGGGTGGCCAGGGCGCGGGCCCCGCCGCCGTTGAGCGTGGCGCCGTCGGTGGAGACGAACAGGTACGTGCGTCGGCGGTCGCGCGTGGCCGCGAGCTCGCGCGCGAGCGTGAGCAGTGCGACCTGCCCGACCGCATCGGAGGCCCCACCGTTGGCATCGGCGGTGTCGCGGTGGGCGTGGATGACGACCAGCTCGCGGGTGCGCCCGGGGAGCGTCGCCTCGACGTTGACGAGGGTGACGGCGTGACCGGTCGCGGGGTCGGTGGTCGTGGTGGGGGCCGTGCGCGCCCGCATCTTGGGATCGACCTTGGTGAACTCGTCACGCATCCACTGGGCGGAATCCACGTCGCCGGCGGTATTGGGGCGACGGTCCGGGAAGAGCGCCGTGAACTCCTGGCTGCGGCCGAGCAGCTCTGCCGCTCGCTCGTTGGCGAGCGTGGGCGGGAGGGCGCCCTGCACCGGCACTTCAGCACGGAAGCTGGTGACGAGCAGGACGAGGAGCGCCAGTACCGGCACCACGAAGGAGCGTCGATACAGGCGCCATCCCACGAAATCGACAGGTCGACGGCGGGCCATGCGACGACTCTACGCACAAACGGCGCGGAGCCTGCCGGTACCTGTCGCCGGACGGCTGGTGTGGGCCACGCCCGCGGCCGCCCGTTTAGGCCGCATCCCTGCGGGGACCATCGTTGCACCCCCGCCGATGTGCCCGATCGCGATTTGCACCCTGTGCAGTTTGTCGAGACGGTGGTACGTTCGATTCGAGGCCCCCATGACTCGAACTCGCATCCACTTCCCGCTCCCCGTCTTCCTGCTGGCCGCTGCCGTCGTCGCGATCACCGCGTTCGGCGTCACCCGATGGATCGCCGACGGTGGTGCCGGGGCGCTGCCACCCCTGGACGTCGCCACCGACAGCGCTGCCGCTGCCCCGGGCGCGCTCGACGGGGCCAAGGTGTTCCGCATGCGCGTGGACACCGTCGTCTCGATCAGCGCGACCATCGACGGCAACGCGAACAACGGCTCCGGCGTCGTCGTCGACGCGACCAACGGCACTGTCATCACCGCCTCACACGTGGTCAAGGACTACCCCAAGCGGATGAACGCGACGTCCATCGTGCTGCACTTCCACTCGGGCGACGAGGTGGAGGCGCGCGTCGCGACGATCGACCAGTACAACGACCTCGCCGTCCTCAGCTTCGATCCCGCCCAGGTGAAGGACCTCGTCGCCGCGCCGCTCGCGAAGAACTCCGACACCGTGGCGGTCGGCTCGGAGATCCTCGAGATCGGCGCGCCGTACAGCTACGAGTTCACGCCGACGTGGGGCCACGTCTCGCAGGTGCACCGCGTGGTGCCGTCCCGCATCAACGGTGCGTGGCAGATCCCCGACGCGATCCAGCACGACGCCTCCACCAACCCCGGCAACTCGGGTGGCCCGATCTTCAACGCGCGTGGCGAGGTGATCGGGATCAGCCAGCAGATCGCGGGCAAGACGGCCGCGAGCACGGGCGTCGGGTTCGCCGTCTCGAGCAACATCGTGCAGAGACTCCTCACCTCGTGGAAGGACACGGGGGGCGTGCAGTACGCGTGGCTCGGCCTCGACTCCATCAAGAGCGTGTCGCCGCAGCTCAACACCGCTGGCGGCCTCGGCACCGACACGGGCGCGATGGTGCAGGCGGCGACCGGTCCTGCCAACGCGGCTGGCCTGGGCGTCGGCCGCACGGTCAACTTCCTCGGCACCGCCGAGCAGACCGGGGACGTCATCGTGGCGCTCGCCGGCCGCCCCGTGCGCAACGGTGACGACCTGCTGCGCATCGCCGGGGCCATCCCCGCCGACCAGCCCGTCCAGGTCACGTACGTGCGGTACGGCCACCGCGCCACGGCCACGATCACCCCGCAGCCGCGCGTGATCACGGCCGCCGACGCCGGCACCGATCCCGCCGACGAGTAACGACCTCCGACGCGACGAGCCCTAGCCACGGGCCCCTCCGGTCGGTAGCATTTCGCAACGCACTCCTCCCCGGACGTCGCGACGGCGCTACGACGCGGACCTCCCACGGCCTGCGTTCGTTTGGCTCGCCCTGCGCACGGGAAAGGGTCGCGGTGGGCGTGAAGGGTCGACCTCCCCCGGTCCGGCTCAACGGTTTATGGAAGGTGAGTGCGACACGTGACGACGTCAGTAGCAGCCGAGCGGGTCAGTCTCGAGATCCCGCCCAAGCCGCAGTTCGTGTCGCTGTGTCGCCTCGCCCTCACCGCGATCTGCCGTGAGCACCGCTTCACCGACGACGACATCGCGGACCTGAAGCTCGCGATCACCGAGGCGTGCTCCAACTCGATCCGCCACGCCTACGACGAGGCCTCCGAGGCCGTGTCGAAGGTGTTCGTGACCTACGAGATGCTGGCCGACCGCCTCATCGTCGAGGTGCGCGACCACGGCCGCGGCTTCGAGTACGAGGGCGCCAACACCGACGACCTGCCCGAGGGCGGTCTCGGCATCTCGATCATCCGCGCCGTGTGCGACGAGTTCGAGGTGCTGCCGGTCGACGCGAAGCAGCCCGGTGCGGCCCTGCGGCTGACCAAGCTGCGCGGCGCCGCGGCCTGACCGAAACGGTTCGAGCACCGGGCGGTTGCAAGGCTGCGCGGGCTGGGCAGACCCCGCCCGTGACCGATTCACGACACCGCCTCCTCGTAGCGTCCAACCGCGGCCCCGTCACGTTCCGGGTCGCCGACGGTGGCGAGTTCGTCGCCCGCCGCGGCGGGGGTGGCCTCGTCACCGCGCTGAGCGGCCTGGCGCGCCACCACGCCGTGACGTGGATATCCCACGTGATGGGCGAGGGCGACGAGGCGATGTCCGACTCGGTCGAGGGCGGCGCCTTCGAGGAGCACGCGCGCGGCGGGGCCACGTACCGCCTGCGGCTGGTCGGCCGCGCCGACCGCACGTACGACCGCCACTACCTCGAGATCGCCAACCCGCTGCTGTGGTTCCTGCAGCACCGCCTGTACGGGTTCGGGTGGGACCCGACGATCGACCGCGCCACCCACGCCGCGTGGGAGTGCTACCGCAGCGTCAACGAGCGCATCGCCGACGCGCTGGTCGACGAGCTGGCGAAGGCGACCGACGACGACGGCGAGGCGCCGTTCGTGATGGTGCACGACTACCACACGTTCCTCGTGCCGGGCATGCTGCGGCGGCGCCTCGAGGCGGACGGGCTGCCCGAGGCCGACCACCCCTTCGTGCAGTTCTTCCTGCACATCCCGTGGCCGGACCCGGGCGCGTGGCGCGCGCTGCCGCGCGGGTGGGCCCGCGACGTGTGCGAGAGCCTGCTGGCCTGCGACGTCATCGGCTTCCAGACGCCGCGCGACGCGGAGAACTTCCTGCGCACCGTGCACCACTTCCTGGGCGCGAGCGTCGAGTTCCGCACGGGCGCGATTCGCTACATGGGCTCGCTCACCCGCGTGCGCACCTACCCGATCTCGGTGGCGGTCGACGAGTTCGAGGAGCACGCCGCGAGCGCCACCGTCGCGCGGCTGCGCAACCGGATCGCCGCCATGCGCCCTCAGACGCCGGAGGGCGACGGCAAGCTGATCGTGCGCGTGGACCGCACCGACCCCTCCAAGAACATCGTGCGCGGGTTCCGCGCCTACGCGCTGCTGCTTGAGGAGCACCCCGAGTTGCACGGGCGCGTGTCGATGTTCTGCCAGCTGGATCCGTCGCGGCAGGACATCACCGCCTACATCGACTACCTCGCGCAGGTGAAGGCGGCCGCGACCGAGGTCAATCACCGCTTCTCGACCCCGACGTGGACGCCGCTGCACGTCAACCTGGACTCGAACTTCCAGGCCGGCGTGGCGGCGTACGTGGAGTACGACGTGCTCTTCGTCAACCCGGTGGCAGACGGGATGAACCTGGTGTCGAAGGAGGGCCCGCTCGTCAACGACCGGGACGGCGTGGTCGTGCTGAGCGACCAGGCCGGGTCGTTCAACGAGCTGGGCCCGCACGTGGTGTCGGTCAACCCGTTCGACATCTCGCAGCAGGCCGGTGCGCTGCTCGAGGCGCTGCGCATGCCGAGCGAGGAGCGTCGCGAGCGGGCGATCGCGCTGCGCCGCCAGGTGACCGACAACGACGTGGTCGACTGGATGGCCGCGCAGCTCGACGACATCACCGCGCTGCGATCGGGCGAGCCGCTGGTCGTGCGATGAGCGACGCGGTGGAGCAGCTGCTCGACGAGCCGTGGGACGACGAGGGCGGATCGGGCGCGCACGCCGGCGGCGGCTGGGCGCGACAGCCCCGGCCGTGGTGGGCGTGGACGCTGGCAGCGCTCGCGCTCGGCGCGGCAGCGCTCGTCGGTGGCGGCCTGCAGCTGTCGGGGGTTGAGCTGGGGACGACGCTGCGCGCCCGCGCGTGCGACCCGTCGCCGCTGCCCGGCGTGGCGCTGCTGGTGCTGGCCGGGCTGCTCCTGGCGCTCGGGTGCAGCCTCGCGCGCCTGCACCACGACGGCTCGCGCCTGGAGTGGGACGTCGCCGCGCTGGTGGTGGCGGTACCGGTGCCGGCGACGCTGCTGGCCCTCACGCTGCCCGGCGTGCTCGGGTGCGACGCCGCGTCGGACATCGCCGCCATCGGCCTGGTCGGTGACGCACTCGTGGGGCAGGCCGGCGCCATGGCGTGCGCGGCGTCGGCCGCCGTGCTGGGCCTCGCGCTCGCCTCGGCCGCGCACGTCACCCGGGTCGAGCACCTCGCGGTGGGCGCGGCCGAACCACCCGGCCTGGTCGAGCTGGCGATGCAGGAGGCCGAGGCGATGCGCGCCGAGGGGTTCGGCCAGCGCTTCCACGGCGTCGACTCCGGCGACTGACCTCGCCCCCTCCTCCCACTATGAGGTCGATGTTGCCGCTCAGCGGCACCCTGGCGGAATCAGTGCCGATCGGTCCGAGTAGGCTGCACGCCATGCAGACCGTGCGCACCCTCGCCAGCCTGGTCAAGCTCGAGCACACGGTGTTCGCGCTGCCGTTCGCCTACGCGGGGATGGTGCTCGGCGCTCGGGCCGCGGACGTGTCGGTCGACGTGCAGCTCGTGGTGTTCACGACGCTTGCCATGGTGGGCGCGCGCACCCTGGCCATGGGCCTCAACCGGGTGATCGATGCGGAGATCGACGCGCGCAACCCGCGCACCGCCACGCGCGAACTGCCCACCGGACGGCTGCGCGCGTCGCAGGTCTGGACCCTGTGCGCCGTCTCGCTCGCGCTGCTGGTCGCATCCACCTTCGCGCTCGACCCCGTCACCCGCGTGCTCTGGCCGATCCCCGTCGCGCTGTTCGTGCTCTATCCGTACACGAAGCGCTTCACGTGGCTGTGCCACCTCGTGCTGGGCCTGTCGATCGGCCTCGCCCCGCTCGGCGCGTGGCTCGCGGCGGGCGCGCCGGGCAACCACCTGGCGCCGTACCTGCTGTGGCTGGGCATCGCCACGTGGATCGGCGGCTTCGACGTCATCTACGCCACCGCGGACGTGGAGTTCGACCGAGCGAACGGCATCCGCTCGCTCCCCGCCCGCTTCGGCGTGGCCCGGGC
Source organism: Thermoleophilia bacterium (assembly GCA_025964465.1). Lineage (GTDB taxonomy): Bacteria > Actinomycetota > Thermoleophilia > Gaiellales > SKUG01 > JAGQUL01. The sequence continues at coordinate 11,816 of JAOPYS010000007.1, read as the reverse complement.
GCTGTTGGTCGTGCGCGTGGCCCATGCGGTGACGATCGCCGCCTTCCTCACCGCCGCGGTGCACCTCGACCTGAACCCCGCGGCGTACGTCGGCATCGCGGTCGCCGCAGGGCTGTTGGCGTGGGAGAACTCGATGGTCTCGGCCGACGACCTCACGCGCATGGACCGCGCGTTCTTCACCGTCAACAGCTGGGTGGGCGTCGTGCTCGGCGCGTCGCTGGTGGTCGGCGCGATCTGAGCCGTCAGCGTGCGCGGTCGGCCACGAGGGCCTCGACGAGCGACGCGACGGAGGGCTCGGCGGCCTGGGCACGCACGTGCAGCCCGGCGGCCTCGGCCGCAGCGGTCGTCGTCGGCCCGATCGAGATCGCGGGCGGCAGGTCGCCCACCGCGATGCCGTGCGCGGCGGCCGCCTCGACCAGGTGGTGCACGGTGGAGGCAGAGGTGAAGGTCACCAGGTCACAGTCGCGCAGCTGCGCGACCAGGTCGGCGGAGGGCGGCTCGACCACGGTGCGGTAGGCGCGCGCGACGTGCACGTGGGCGCCGTGGGCTCGGAGCCCGTCGACGAGCGCCTCGTCCCCGGCCTCGGCGCGCACCACGACCACCAGCGTGCCGTGCTCGACGCCCTGCGTGGTCAGGCTGTCGACCAGCCCAGCCCCCGTGCGCGCCCCGACGGGCGGGATGACGTCGGGCTCCACGCCGTGGCGCCGGCACGCGTCCGCCGAGGCGGTGCCGACCACGGCGACGCGCAGCCCCGACAGCGCCCGCGCGTCGCGTCCGCGCGCTGCGAGCCGCTCGAAGAACCGCTCGACGCCGTTGGCGCTCGTGAATGCCAGCACATGCGCATCGTCGAGCGAGTCGACCGCGGCGTCGACCTCGCCGACGGGCAGCGGCTCGATCCGGATCGCGGGGGCCTCCACCACTTCGGCGCCGAGGTCCGCGAGCCGTGCGACGAGCGAGCTGGCCTGTGCCCGCGCGCGGGTGACGGCGACGCGGGTGCCGAAGAGGGGGCGCTGCTCGAACCAGTCGAGGCCGTCGCGCAGCGCGACGACGTCGCCGACCACGATGATCGCGGGGGAGGGCAGGGCAGCCTGCCCGACGGCCTCGGCGAGCGTGGCGAGGGTGGCCACGACCGTGCGCTGCGCGGCCGTGGTGCCGCGCGCCACCACTGCTGCGGGACGGTCGGGCGGCGCGCCTCCTGCGATCAGTGCCGCCGCGACGTGTGCGACGCGGCGCAGGCCCATCAGCAGCACGACGGTGCCGTCGCTCTGCGCGAGCCAGCCGTAGTCGGGGTCGCCCTGCCCGTCGCGCCCGGCCGAGGCGGTCACCACCGTCACGTGCCGGGCGATGTCGCGATGCGTGACGGGGATGCCGGCGTCGGCGCACGCGGAGAACGCGCTCGTCACGGCCGGCACGACCTCGAAGGGCACCCCGGCCTCGCGACAGGCCAGCGCCTCCTCGCCGCCACGCCCGAACAGGTACGGGTCGCCGCCCTTGAGCCGCACCACGCGCCGCCCGGCCTGCGCCTCGGCCACCAGGCGCGCGTTGATGTCGTCCTGCGCCATGGCGTGGTTGCCCGCCACCTTGCCCACGTCGATGCGCTCGGCGGCGGCCGGTGCCTCGTCGGCCAGCCCGACCGGCACGAGCCGGTCGATGAGCAGCACGTCGGCCGACCGCACAAGCTCGAGCGCGCGGCGCGTGACCAGGCCGGGGTCGCCCGGGCCGGCGCCGACGAGGTAGACGGTGCCAGGGCGCGCGGCGCCGCTCACGTCGGCACCCCGAGGCCGAGGCGCTGCGCGAGGACGGGCGCCAGCTTCGCGGCGGCGTGGTCGGCGGCGTCCTCGACGTCCGCGGCCGAGCTCGTCGACAGGAGCGTTGCCAGTTCCAGGCCGAGCAGGTCGTGCGCGACGATCGTGCCGGGCTCATCCGGTGACGGAGCGGCGAACGCGAGGATGCGACCCGCGTCGAGCAATGCGTGCACGCCCACCGGGTGCTCGCAGCCCCCGCCGAGCCGCCGCGCGAGCCCGCGTTCCAGCGCCACGGCGCGTCGCGTCGCGACGTGGTCGACGAGGTGCCAGCCGAAACCGGTGCGGGGGCAGGTGGCGGCGGTCGCCTGCACGACGACGGCGCCCTGCCCTGCCTCGGGCACGACGACCTCGACGGGCACGGGGTGCACGTCGTCGCGCAGCTCCGTGATGCCCAGGCGCGTGAGCCCCGCCATCGCCAGCATGCAGGCCGTGTCGCCCCGCGCCAGCGACCGCTCGATGCGCGTCTGCACGTTGCCGCGGATCGGCACGACCTGAACGCCGCGCACGGCGGTGTGCAGCGCCGCGGAGCGTCGCGCGCTCCCGGTGGCGACGGTCGACCCGGCCACGAGCTCCTGGAACGCGGCCCCCACGAGCGCGTCGCGCGGGTCCTCGCGCGGCAGCCACGCCACGAGCTCCAGGCCCGCGGTCTCCTCCAGCGCGAGGTCCTTGCTGGAGTGCACGGCGGCGTCGATCGAGCCGGCGAGCAGCGCCCGCTCGAGCGTGTGCGCGAAGATCCCGCGCTCGCCGATCTCACGCAGCTCGCGCGGGTCGAGGTCCCCGTCGCTGGTCATCTCGACCAGCTCCACCTCGAGGTCGGGCGCAGCGGCTCGCACCGCGTCGCGGACGAGGTTCGCCTGGTGCAGTGCGAGGGGGCTGCGCCGCGTGCCCAGCCGGAGCGTCGTCACCGTCGCTCCGCCGCCTCGCGCAGCTGCATCGTGGGCGCGTGCAGCATGCGGTTGACGATGCCGCGCGTCAGCAGGTCGATGCGCTGTCGGTCCTCGGCCGCGAGGTGCGTCATGCGTGCCATGAACCGCTCCAGCTCGGCGCGGCGGATGCGCTCCGCCCGCTCGCGCATCTCGCGGATGCGCGGCGTCGCGGCCTCCGCGCGCAGCCACTGGCCGAACTCGGTGGCGCCGTTCCTGGCGAGGTCCTCGACGGCCTCGACCTCGTCCGTGCGCACCTCGAGCGTCTCGGAGACTACGCGCTCCAGGTCGTCCAGGTCGAACACGTGCACGCCCGGGATGGTGCCGCACTCCGGGTCGATGTCGCGCGGCACGGCCAGGTCGACGAGCACGAGCGGTCGCCCGCCACGCGCCTCCATCGCCGCTGCGATGCGCTCGCGCCCGAGCACGACGTGCGGGGCGTTCGTGGAGCTGACCACCGCGTCGCAGCGCACCAGCTCGTCGTCGATCTCGTCGAAGCCCATCCCGACGCCCTCCGCGCCGCACTCGGCGGCGACCTTGGCGGCGCGCTCCTGGCTGCGGTTGGCGACGTCGATGCGCTTCGCCCCGCGCTGCGCGAGGCTGCGCGCTGCGAGGCCGCCCATCTTGCCGGCGCCCACGACCACCACGAGCGCGTCCTCGAGCGACCCGCCCCGCGTGCTCGCCACCAGCTCGGCCGCTACCGAACCGATCGATGCGCGCCCCGCGCCGATGCGCGTCTCGGTGCGTGCCTGCTTGCCGATCTCCACCGCGCGGCGGAAGAGCCGGTCCAGCACGGGCCCGCTGGTGCCGGCCTCGAGCGCGGTCTCGCGCGCCTCGCGCAGCTGGCCCTGGATCTGCGCCTCGCCGGTCACCACGCTCTCGATGCCGCCGGCCACCCGGAACAGGTGCTCGATGGCGACCGCCCCGGTGCGCACCGACAGCATCGTCGACAGCTCCTCCGGATCGGCGTCCGCCAGGCGCGCCAGGGCGGCCACGGCGACGCGCGCCACGGCCTCCACGTCATGCGCCGCGAGGTACAGCTCGCTGCGGTTGCAGGTCGCCAGCGCGGCCACCTCAAGCACGTCGGGGTGCGCGGCCAGTGCCTCGCACAGCGCCCGCCCTCGTTCGCCCGACAGGGCGAAGCGCTCCCGCGAGGCCAGGCTCGCGGTCTGGTGGCTCGCGCCGACGCAGACGATGCCGCGGACGGGCTCATCCATCGCGTCGCACCTCGCGCGCCCCGAGCTGGCGGCGCAGCTTGGTCGCGATCATCCCGAACCACGCGCCGAGCGTTACCCCGGCGACGGCGTAGGCGGCGACCACGTACTCCCAGCCCTCATGCATGGACGCCTGCCTCGCCCGAGGTGGAGGAAAGGGTCTTCGCGCGCCCGTCGGCGGGCGCTTCCACGCCTGCGGGGCGCTCCTCGTCACAGCCGTAGCCGCGGCTGGCGCGCAGCTTGCCGACCGTCTCGAGCTGGAGCATCCAGACGGCCATCGCAGCGAACCCGGCGACGCCGAGCCCGAACGTCGCCCACATCGGGCCGGTCAGCCGGTCGCCGTCGGCGGTCAGCACGATCGGGTGGATGAGCGTGTCGGCGATGCGTATCGCCAGGAACGACAGCGGCACGAGCGCGACGCCGAGCACCGCGTACACCGCGCTCACCCGCGCCCGCGCGCGCCCTGCGTCCATCGAGAAGCGCAGCACGAAGTACGCGCCGTAGAACAGGTAGAGGGTGAGGAAGACCAGCAGCTGGCGGTCCTGCCACTGCCACCACGTGCCCCACGCGACCTTGGCCCAGATCGAGCCCGTGAGCAGCACGATCGTGCCGAAGACCATGCCGGAGTGCACGCCCGCGTAGCTGCGCACGTCGTAGTCCTCGCGCTCCTTGAGCAGGTACAGCACGCCGTTCCACGCCCCGGCGGCGAAGCACAGGTAGGCCGCCATCGCGATCGGCACGTGCAGGTAGAAGATCTTCTGGGGGAAGTCGTACTGCATCCGCGAGGTGCCGTCGATCAGGCCGATCTCGGTGGTCGGCGCCCAGACGAACGCGAGCACCAGCGCCAGCGGCACGAGCACCAGCGCCAGGGCGGCTGCCAGGCGGGGCGACACGCGGGCGCGCGTGGTTCGGGGAGCGAAGACCGGCTGCACGATGTACCCATCCTATCGAGCCCCCGCGAGCCGGCGCGCCCACGCGCGGGCAAGGTGGCCCGATGGGCCCGACGCTTCGAACACCGACCCACCCCCTCCCCTCCGAGTATGAGGTCGATCGGCCCCCTCAGCGGCACGCTCGGTGATCCAGTCGCGCCACGGGGGAGCGGAGGGTCCCTACTCGACCGCGAGCTCCGGGAAGGCGGCGAGGCCCGCGACGAGGAAGGTCGCGTCGTAGGCGGCGAGGAAGAGCAGCAGTTGGCCGGGCTCGGCGCGCCCGCCGCCGTAGGCGTGCAGCGAGGCGGTGACCGCGGCGATCACGAGCGGCAGCGCGAGCGGCAGGAACATCGCGGGGCCGAGCAGGTCACGCGACCGGGCGCGCAGCCCGAGCCCGGCGACGAGCACGCCGACGGTCGAGAAGCCACCGGCGGCGAGCACGACGGAGGCGAGCAGCAGGGCGATGTTGCCCGCGCCGTGCGGCGCACCGAACAACGCGAGGTAGAGGCCGACGAGCACGGCATCGAGCACGAGCGTGGTGGCGAGCGCGACGAGCACCTTGCCCGCGTGGATCGCGGTGCGCGACGCGGGCGCGGCGAGCAGCGCGTCGAACGCGCCGTCCTCGCGCTCTGCGGCCCAGGCCCGCGCCGCACCGACGAGCGCCGCGAACACGAGCACGATCCACAGCGCCCCGGCGAGCACGGAGTCGTCCGGCTTGGCGCCGCCGGCGAGCGCCACGCGCAGCACCACGAGCGACGAGACGCCGAACAGCAGCACGGCGCTGGAGGCGACGGGCCGCCGCAGCTCGCGCCCGAGGTCGTGCGCGGCGATCGCGAGGGGGGTGCGGAGCCAGCTCATGCGCGCCCCGCCCCGAGGTCGACGACCTCGTCGGCGCGCTCGTCCAGCCACGCGCGCTCGTGCGATGCCACCACGACCACGCGGCTGGAGCGCCACCCGTCGAGCGCCTCGTCGAGGGCCGTGCGGGCGCGCACGTCGAGGCCGTTGGTCGGCTCGTCCAGCAGCAGCACGGGCGGCTCGAGCAGGTCGGCGCGAGCGAACGCGTAGCGCTGCGTCCACCCGCGCGAGAGGGTGCGCACCGCCGCCTCGCGATAGGCGCCGAGGTCCCACCGCGCGATCGCGGCGTCGGCCGCCGCGCCCGCACCACGTCGATCCAGCCCCGCCAGCCGTGCCGCGTAGCGCAGGTTGTGCGCCACGCTCGAATCGCGCCACGCGAGCGCCTCGTGCGGCACCCACCCGACGAGCCGCCGCGCCCGCGCGTCGTCGCCGCGCTCCACCGTGCGCCCTGCGACCACCAGCTCGCCACCCTCGTGCGCGACGACCTGCGCGATGATCCGCAGCAGCGTCGTCTTGCCGGACCCGTTCGCCCCCACGAGCCCGACGATGCCCGGCACCTCGCGCACCAGGTCGACCCCGTCGAGCACGCGCGCATCACCGAAGTCGCGCACGATGCCGCGCGCCGCGAGGCTGGCCCGTCCCTCGTTGTGATCGCCTGCGCCCACGCGCAGCAGCGTACCGGACCCCCGCCTCCGGTCCGGGCTGCCACGCCCCGGGCGCGTTCGCCGCGAGGGGCCTGCAACCGCGTGGTGACGTCGCGAGCGACCGGCTGGTACCATTGCGCGACCCGGCCGGGTAGCTCAGCTGGTAGAGCACACGACTGAAAATCGTGGGGTCGTGAGTTCAAGTCTCACCCCGGCCACTGCACCGAATGCCCTCGCACCTGCGAGGGCATTCGCTCGTTCCGGGGCGAATCCGCCGGCCGGTGAACGTCGAGCATGCGACGCCCCCATCGCGGGTAAGGCCGCTCGCATGAGCGCTGACACGGATCGAGAGCCACCAGTCTGCGGGGTCCGCCTCGGCGACTCCTCGTTCACCGTCACCGGGCTGCGCTACGAGCGCCGACCGGCCGGCGAGTACTGGGACGACAACTGGGTCGTCGTCAGGTCCGAGGCGACCGGCCCCGCCGGGACGTTCACGGAGGAGTCCACGCTGCACACCTCCGACATGCTGCAGTTCCGGCACGCGCTGGCCGCCCTGGTCGACGGGGAGGAGGACGCGATCAAGCTCGACCCCATGGAGCCCGGTCTCCAGGTCTCGGTGGAGCGAGGGCCGGACGGCTTCCAGTTCCACGGCGTGACCCGGGCGTCCAGCGAGGCGACCGCCCCCGCTTCGATCCAGCTGGAGCCAGCCGCCATGGCGGACTTCGCCGCGCAGTGGTCCGGCCTCTGCGACGCCTTCCCCGAGCGCACCCCTGACCCCGACGCCCCTGCGTCGAGCGACGAGCTGCCGCCGCAGTACGCAGGCCCCTCGTAGCCTCGCGTCCCCGTCACAGCAAGGACAGCTGCAGCTCCGGCACGATCGGGTTCGCGCGGCGATCGGCGATACCGACCTCGCGCTTGAGGGCGCTGACGGCGAGCTTGATCTCCTTGTCCATCGCCGCCGGCAGGTACGGGCGCTCGCCGTACTGCGCGACGTAGCGCTCGACCTCGTCCGGGAAGTCCTGCGCGAGCGCCTCCATGAAGTGCTCGTACACGCCCGGCCGCAGGTTGAGCGTGTTCACCCACGCGCGGCAGGCGCCGTTGGCGCGCGCCTGCTCGAGCACGCGCCGGACGCTCTCCATCGAGTCGGTGATGCCCGGCAGCAGGGGCGCCAGGCCGATGCTCGTGTCGATGCCGGCGTCCGTCAGCTCGCGCATCGCGCGGAAGCGCTGGTGCGGCGGCGCCGTGCCGGGCTCGGTGGCGCGCCACACCGCATCGTCGACGGTGGGGATCGACAGGTTCACCCGCACGGGCGCGCAGCGCGCGGCCTCGGTGAGCACGTCGAGGTCGCGGATGATCATCGGCCCCCGCGTGATGATGTCGGTGGGCACGCGCGCCGCGCCGAGTGCGCGGATGCAGCCACGTGTCAGTCGGAAGCGCCCCTCGGCGGGCTGGTAGGGGTCCGTCGCCGTGCCGATCGTCACGCCCTGGGGACACGCTCGCCCGGCGAGTTCGCGACGCAACTGCGCGACGATGTTGACCTTCACGCGGATGTTGGACCCGTACCGCTCGTCCGACGGGCGCCCGGCCCGGCGCTCGAAGCCGCGGACGTAACAGAACGTGCAGCGGTGCGCGCACCCGGTGTAGGGGTTGAGCGACCACTGGATCAGGTTGCCCGTGACCCGCCCCAGGGCGCGCGTCGTGTTCGACTCGAGATACGTGACGCGTGCCATCGAACACACGGTAGCGCATCGATCGAACGTGTGTTCGATCGGCACCCGGTTTCGTGGCGCGCGCCCCGGGGACCAGTCCGCCATGGGCAGCAACTCACAGGCTCGTGGTGGTGAACCGACCGGGCACATCGTCGACGTCGACACGCACATCCCGACCGTCCGTGCGGCCGGCAACCGTCCCGCCCACGCTGCGCCCCCGACCTCCGGCGCGGCCGCGGCCGTGTCGGCCGACGTGACGCCGCCGAGCGACCCGGACGAGGAACCCCCGGCCGACGAGGGCGCCCGGTGACACCCGCACCCGCGCCGGCCCCCGCACCTACGTGGATCGGGTGCTCGGGGTGGCAGTACGACTCGTGGAAGGGGCGCTTCTACCCCGACCGCCTCCCGCACCCGCAGTGGCTCGAGCACTACGCGCGGCACTTCCCGACCGTCGAGGTGAACTCGACCTTCTACCGCCTGCCCAAGCGCGATGCGGTGGCGCACTGGCTCGAGCAGGTGCCGCCCGGGTTCCGCATCGTCATCAAGGGCTCCAAGTTCGTCACCCAGAACAAGAAGCTGCGCGACTTCGGCGAGCACGCACCGCTGCTCATGGAGCGGATCGACCCGCTCCTGCACTCGCCCGCCATGGCACCCATCCTGTGGCAGCTGCCCGAAGGGTGGCCGCGCAACCTCGAGCGGCTGCGCGGCGCGCTCGAGGGCCTGCCACCCGGCGCGCGCTACGCGTTCGAGTTCCGCCACGCCAGCTGGTTCTGCGCGGAGGTCTACGACCTGCTCGAACAGCACGGCGTCGCGCTCGTCATCGGCGACCACCCCGACCGGCCCTACCAGGCGTGGCGCACCACCGCCGACTGGAGCTTCGTGCGCATGCACCACGGCCACGACGGCCGCCGTCGCGGGCGCTACGGTCGCGCCGAGCTGGCCCGCCTCGCCGACTGGATCACGCAGGAGCGCGCCGCCGGCCGCGAGCAGTGGGTGTACTTCAACAACGACTGGGAGGGCTACGCCCTGCGCGACGCCGACGACCTCGCCGACCTGCTCGGCTCGGACGCGTGGTCGCTCAGCGGCGCCCGCCCCGCTCAGCCCTCGGCGGGAGCGTCGCCCATCGGCAGGCGCACGAAGAACGTCGAGCCGACGCCCTCCTCGGACTCGACCCAGGTGGTGCCGTCGAGCCGCCGCACCAGCTCGCGCGCGATGTAGAGCCCGAGGCCCGTCCCCGCGATGGCGCCCGCCTCCGGACTCGTCGGCGCGCGGTAGAACTTGTCGAACACGGTCTCGAGGTCGGCCGCGGCGATGCCCAGCCCCTGGTCGCGCACCTCGAACTGGACGTCCCCCTCCACCTGCAGCACCCGCAGCGTCACGGGCCCGCCGTCGGGCGAGTACTTCACGGCGTTCTGCACGAGGTTCGCCACCACCTGGCGCAGCTTGTCCTCGTCGGTCTCGATCTCACGCCGGTCGCCCAGCGCGTCCTCCAGGTGCAGCGTCACGTGCTCGGGCGCCTGGTCGACCACCGTCCGCAGCACGTCCTCGGCGAGCTCGCCCGCATCGAAGCGGCGCACCGTCAGGCGCGTGCCCTCGTCCTCCAGGCGACGCGTCACGAGGATGTCGTCGGTGATCTTCTGGAGGCGCTCCGACTGCGTGCAGATCACCTGCAGCAGCTCCGAGCGCACCGCGTCGGGCAGGTCCAGGTCGGGGCGCTGGAGCGTGTGCGCAGCTCCGCTGATCGAGGTCAGGGGCGTGCGCAGCTCGTGCGACGCGGTGTCGATGAAGTCCTTGCGCACGGCGTCGGCGCGCACCTCCTCCGTGAGGTCGTGGAAGGCGAAGACCGTGCCCGCCGAGAAGCGCACCCCGGTCACCGACAGCCACCGCTCCTGTCCGCCGTCCTCCAGCACGATGCTCTGCCCGCGCGGCAGTCGACCCTCCGCGTCGTCGCCGACGACCACGCCGTCCTCGACCTGCTGCCACGCGGGCAGGCAGTCCTTCACGCGCGAACCCAACGCCATGTCCCGCGACACGCCGAGCAGGCGCTCGGCGGCCGGGTTCCACAGCCGCACGACGCCCTCGCCGTCGACCAGCACCACGCCGTCGCCGACGTGTGCCAGCACCGCCGCGGCCTCCGCCCGCACCTGCAGCTGGCGGTTCAGCTCGACGATGTGCTCCTCGTGCCGGACGCGCTCGGTCACGTCGCGCAGCGTCAGCAGCTGCGCGGTGCCGTCGGCCCACGTCGTCTCCACCACGCGCAGCTCGAACGTGCGGATCACGCCCGCCACCGGCACGTCGATGTCGGTCTTGTCGGCGGCGACGAGCGGGATGCCGAAGTCGTGCCCCACAGCACCCGACCCGCGCCCGAAGACCTCCTCCGCCGCCGGGTTGGCGAAGCGCACGACACCGGTCGCGTCCACCACCATCACCGGGTCGGGACTGCGCTCCACGAGCGTGCGCAGCGAGGCCTCGTCCATCCCCGGCTGTGACGTTCGCAGGAAGCGCCCCATCTCAGACCCGTGGTGGCGGCATGTCGTGGACGGAATCGCCGGCCGACGCGGCGGCCATGTGCACGGGCGCCCCCGCGAGGATGCCGGCGATGGTCTGGAACGAGCCGCCGATGTGCATGCCCTCCGCGTCGATCTCGAACTGGCGGATGCGCTTGTCGTGCGTCGAGCCGCGCATCTTCAGGACGGTGATCGCGCGCTGCACCTCGCCGTGGCGCTCCACGTAGCGCAGCAGGATGATCGCGTCGGTGATCGTGGAGATGTGCGCCTCGGTGATCGAGGTGCCGCCGAACAGCTCGGCCGTCGTCGACGTGAACAGGCCCGCCGTGTCGAGGTTCTTGATGTGGGAGGTGAGCCCGAGCACGAACTCGCGGAAGCTGCGCTCCGTGCTGATGCGCTCGAGCGCGGAGAGGCTGTCGACCGCCACCCGGTCGGGGCCGTACGCCGCGATGCCCTCCTGGATGCGCAGCAGGTGGTCCTCGAGGCCGGCGCTCTCGGGGTAGGCGCAGTCGACCCTGAGCAGCCCGTCGCGCTCGAAGGCCGCGAAGTCGATGCCCCACCCGGCCGCGTTGCGGAACAGCTGCTCACGGCTCTCCTCGAAGGCGAACAGGAGCGACTTCTCCCCCCGCGCCGCAGCGCCCGCGATGAAGTGCGACACCAGCAGCGTCTTGCCGCACCCGGTCGCGCCCGAGGCGAGCACCACCGAATCGCGGAACAGCCCGCCGCCGCACATCACGTCCAGCTCCTCGATCCCGCTCGGGATGCGCAGGTCGGTGGAGTGCTGCTTGAGCGAGATCGCCGACAGCGGCACCACGTGCAGGCCGTCGCCGTTGATGGTGACCGGGAACTGCCCCTTCTGGTGGGGCGTGCCGCGGAACTTCAGGATCTCGATCGTGCGGCGCCGCCGCTCGTCGTCGAGCACGTTGCGCAGCAGGATGACGTTGTCGGCCACGAACTCCTCGACGCTGAACCGCGAGATCGGGCCGAACTCGCTCTCGCGCTCGGCGGTGAGGATGGCCGTGACGCCCACCTCGCGGAGTTCCTCGATCAAGCGGTGCAGCTCGGCGCGCACCACGGCGGCGTCGTCGTAGCGCGTCAGCACCGTGCCGACGGAATCGAGCACCAGGCGCGTGGCGCCCGTGCGCTCGAGGGCGTGGCGCACGCGCACCAGCAGCCCGGAGAAGTCGAAGGTGCCGACGACGGTCCCCTCGTCGGCGCGCGGGGACGCGT
>JAOPYS010000331.1 GCA_025964465.1 Thermoleophilia bacterium | reverse complement strand
CGGCCTGACGGTCACGGGCGGGGCGTACCGCGCCGCGTCGTCGATCAACCTGACGGGCACCCTCACGCTCGACGCGCAGGGCAACCCCTCGCAGGTGTTCATCTTCCAGATCGGCTCGTCGCTGACCACGGCGACCTCCAGTCGCGTGCTGCTCGTCAACGGCGCCCAGTCGTGCAACGTGTTCTGGCAGGTGGGCAGCTCCGCCACCCTCGGCACCGCCTCCACGTTCGACGGCACGCTCCTGGCGCTGACGTCGATCACGGCGCAGCACGGTGCGACCGTGGACGGTCGCCTGCTCGCCCGCAACGGTGCGGTGACGCTCGACGACAACACCGTGACCTCGAACGGGTGCGCCTCGGCTCCGATCCCGCCCGGCGGCGGCGGCACGGGCGGTGGCGGCACCACCCCGACGCCGGGTGGCACCGCTCCCACCGGTGGTGGAGGCGGCGCGACTGGCGGCGGCAACGGCACCTCCATCCTGACGCCCACGAGCACGGTGGTCGCGCGGCACATCGGGGTCTACGGTACGACCCGGTGCCTGCCCCGAACGTTCAGCGTGTCGGTGCGAGGCCTGTTCATCCGGCGCGTGGTGTTCTCCGTCCAGGGGCGCAACATCGCCACCCGCACCACCGCGCCCTTCGCGGCGATGGTGGAGCCCGTGGCCGGCATCCGCACCGTTCGGGCACGCGTGACGTACTCGGACGGCACCGCGCCGGTGACGTTGACCATGCGGTACCGGGCGTGCGCCAAGGCCGCCGTGCCCACGAGGCCCACCGCACCGCGCGTGCCGATCCGCCCGCCGGCCTTCACCGGATGAGCGTCGTCGGCGGCCGGGCAGCGGGCGCAGCCGCAGCTGGCATCGCACTGCTGTTCGCGCTCGGCGCGCCGACCGCGCTCGCCGCGTCGGGCCCGACCGCGGCGCCGCCCGGACCACGCCCCATCCCGGCCGTGCAGGAGCTCGCCGAGGTGACCGGCCCGCACGTCGTGCGGCTCGGTCCGTCGAGCGGTGCGTTCGCGCGCGGGTCGGTGGGGCCGCTGCGCCCGATCACCGGCGCGCGAACGACCCTCCCGGTGCTCGCACACCGCACCGACGCACGCAACCGCACGTGGCTGCAGGTGCGCTTGCCGGGCCGCGCCATGGGCGGCGCGCGCCCGCCCGCCACGGGCTGGATCGTGGCGTCGGGCACGACGCCCACCTCGACCCCCTGGCACCTCGTCGTCGACGTCGCGACTAGGCGGGTGTCCGTGTTCTACCGCGGGCGACTCCTCCACCGGTTCGCCGCGATCGTCGGCGCGCCGGCCACCCCAACGCCTCTGGGCTCGTTCTTCGTGGAGGAGACCGTGGCGATGCCGGCGAACGCCGCCGGCGCGCCGTTCGCGCTGGCGACGAGCGCTCGTTCCGCGGTGCTCCAGGAGTTCGAGGGCGGACCGGGGCAGACGGCCCTGCACGGCGTGCGCAACGTCGGGGGCCGGCTCGGCACGGCGGTGTCGCACGGGTGCGTGCGGCTCGGCGATTCCAGCATCACCTGGATCGCTGCCCGGATGGGCCCGGGCGTGCCGATCACGATCCGCTGATCACGGCGTCGTCGACGTTGTCGGCGGCGGCGCGGTCGTGGTGTCGGACGGAGGCGGAGTCGTGGTGGTGGTGGTGCCGCCGGTCGCGGAGCCGTCGGTCGTGCCACCCGTTGAGCCGGTGGCCGGGTCGGTCGTCGCCGGGTCCGTGGTCGCCGGGTCGACCGGGTCGGCGGCCGGGGCGTTCGGGTCTGCGGCAGGATCGGTGGCCGGGTCAGTGCCGTCGGGTGTCGCCTGGTCCGTCGCATCGCCGGGTGTCGTGTCGGCGGGGTCGGCAGCGGCCGGGTCCTGCGCGTCGCCGCTGGGCACCAGGCCGCTGTCGGTGAGGATGCGGTTGATGCCCTGCCGCACGTCCTCCACCTGCGCGGCGATGTCCGCCGGGCGCGCGTCGGCGCCCAGGTCGTCGAGCGCGTCGAGCCGCTGCAGCTCCGCGTTGAGCTGGGCGAGCACCGCGTCGGACGGCTCCGACGCCACCGTCACCACGATCTGGTTCGCAATGGCCGTGGTCACGCACCGCGGGCAGTTGCCGTTGAGCGCCTCGGCGACGTTGATGGGCGTGATGACCCTGCTCGTGCCGACGACGAGCACCACCTGGAACGACACGGCGACCGTGGTGCAGGCCTGGCAGTTGGCGTAGGCGTGCGCCCCGTTGCGCTCGTCGACGGCGTCGCCGTCGTGCACCGTCACGAGCGAGTAGGCGATCGAGTACGTGGTGCCGCCGTCCGTGCGGTTCACGGCCAGGGCCTGCGAGTCGCGCGGGCCGGGCTTGTCGGGCAGGTCGAAGGCGAAGGCCGTGGCACTCGTCGTGGTCGGCGCCGTGGTCGTTGCGTCACCCGTGGACGGGTCGGCCGGCGTGGCAGCGGACGCGGCGCCCGAGCCTGAGCCCTCCGCCGTCGGCGCGTCCCCGACCGGCGGGGCCGTCGTCGACGTGACGACGATCGGGGTGCCGCCCTTCGGGTCGGTCATCACGAAGATCGCCGGCGCCTCTTCCGTCGCGCCACCCTCGGGGATGAGCGACACCGCGAGGTGCGTCCCCGCCGGCACGGTGACCGGCGTGGCGTGCGCACCCCGTGCGGCGCCCGCCGTCGCGCCGGTCGCAGCGCCGCTCGCTCGATGAGGCGCGCTCGTCCGCGCCGACACGAGCTGGTGCACCTGCAGGATCCGGCCGCCGTCGCCGGAGCGGATCGGTCGGTACTGGCCGCTGGGCCACCACGCCCATGCCGCCAGGCACGTCGCGGCCGTGGCGAACAGCACGACCGCCGCGCGCCGGGTCGGGCGCCCGCCACTCCACGCGACCGCGCGCCGCCCCGCGCCCATCACGAGGCGACGCACCATGAGCGTGATGCCGATCACCGGGAGCGTCAGTGCCATCAGGCGCAGCACCGACACGAGCAGGTCCACGACGTGGCCGTCGCGCCCCTGGTCCGGCATCGCGCCGAGCACGTTCGACGCGCTCTCCCACGTGCTCGCAGCGAGCTTGGGCAGCAGCAGCACCGCGCTCAGGGTGGTCAGCAGCAGCACCGGCACGATGACCAGCACCCAGAGCGTGACGATGAGCCGCGCGCGGCCCGTGAGCGCCGATGCCTCGCGCGCGCGCCCGGGGACGAGCCGGCGCAGGGTGGGGCCGATGTGCGCGTACAGGTCCGGCACGCCGGTCACGTCCGCGAGAATGTGGTACCCGTCGGCGCGGATGACGGGTGACAACTGCTTGACCATGCCCAGCAGCTGCAGCCCGATCAGCAGCAGCAGCGAGTCCACGCGCAGCACGGCCCACGCGCCGAATGCGGCGACCGCGACGATCGCGTTGAAGTAGAGCCCGCCAAGGTCGGTGCGCAGCCGGGCCCGCGTCGGCAGGCGGTACGCGTCGGTGACGTCCGTGTAGAACGCCGGCCAGACGAGGTAGATGCCTGCGCCCATCGCACCCGGCGTGCCGCCGCCGTAGCGGCAGGCGGTGGCGTGCCCCAACTCGTGGAAGCCGGCCGAGCCGACGCCGAGGGCGAACAGCAGCAGGATCAGCTCGGGCCGGTCGAAGGCCTCGGCGGCCGCGGACGCCACGCCCTTCTCGACGAGCACGAACCAGCACACGGCGAGGAACCCGGCGAGCACCGGCAGCAGGATCCACGGTCGGAAGAGGGTGGTGAACGGCGCGGTGAGGCGGCGGGTGACGGCGGGGTCCGAGACCACGACCTTCCAGCGCAGTGCGAGCAGCGGGTTGGCGCGCTCGGGCGCGTTGGCCTCGGAGCCGGCCAGCAGGCCCTGCTGCGCGAGCTTGCGCGCGATCGCGACCACGACCTGCTCGTCGCACGCGCGACCGAGGCGCTCGCACATGGCCGACGCGAGCTGCTCCGTGTCGCGCTCGCCGTCGACCTCCTCGAGCAGCGCGTACATGAGCGGGCCGAGCTGCACCATCTGGCCGTCGGCGCGACGGACCAGGTTGGCGCCGTCCTCGTACCCCGACCCGTCGACCGGACCGAGCAGCTCGAGGCCCGAGGCAGGAGCGAGGGCCGTCGGCGCCGCAGCCCCGCCGCCCTCCTCCAGCGCGACGGAGGCGCGGTCGGCGGTCGCGCTCACGACGCCCCCGCCGACCACGGGCCCGTTCGGGGCCTACTGCGACACATCGGCGGTCTGGTCGGTCGTGGCGTTCGCGCTCACGCCGTCCATGTGCTGCGTGATGTTGACGTCCTGGGCTGCGGAGGCCTGGGCGATCGCGCCCTCCGACCCGATGTTCGCCGCAACCGACGCGTCGATCGGCGCGGCGATGTTCGCGTTCGCCGCGACGGCACCGTCAACCGGGGCCGCGAGGTTGGCGTCCGCGTCGATGTTGATGTCCGCGCTGAGCAGGCTGCCACCCGACAGGAGCGAACCCACGCCGCCCGTCGTGGTGCCGACCGCACCACCGGCGCCGTCGACCACGCCACCGACGGTGCCGCCCGCGCCGTCGACCACGCCGCCCACCGCGCCGCCTGCACCGTCGACGACCCCGCCGGCCGTGTCACCCACGCTGCCAGTCGCGCCGCCTGTGTCACCGACCACGCCATCGACCGCGCCCGTCGCGCCGTCGACCACGCCACCGACCGCACCCGTCGCACCGTCGACCGTCCCGCCGAGGGCGCCGGTGGCGCCGTCCGCAGCCAAGGTCGTGTCCCCGACGGGCGCACCCGTCGCGGCCGGCGCGGCGGTCGCACCGGCGTCGGTCGTCGCAGCCGCATCGGCGCCCGACGCGGGGGCGCTGCCCTGCGCCACGGACGCGTCCTGCGTGGCGTCGGCGTTCGCGTCGCCCGTGATGCCCTGGTCGATGGAGCCGTGCTGCTGTGCGACGGCGAGCGCCTGGGCGTCGGGGCTCAGCACGTTGGCGGACGCAGCCGCCTCGATGGGGGCGGCCACGTTCAGGTTCGCGGCGACCGCGAGGTCCACGGGTGCCGCGAGGTCAAGCCCGAGGTCGACGTTGGCGTTCACGTCCAGCAGCGACATGACCTCCTTGTTGGGCAGGGAGGTCGCCGTCTCGCCGTCGATCTCGTCAAGCGACACCGCATCCGTGCTGCGCGTCTCGACATCGTGTCCGCTCGCCATGGTGCTCGTCCTTCGGTCAGGGGAAATGTCACCACGCTACCCGGGGCGATTCCACGAAAACGGCGGATCCGGACGGGAACTACCGAGGCGCGACGAAAGGGACCGATACCTGTCGGCGCCGTCAGCCGGACAGCTTGCGCAGCGCTCCGGGCCTGTGCGCCGCCTCCGCGCCCGTGCGCTCGCTCTCGACGAGGTACTCGGGGTTGGTGCGCGTCGCCTTGACCACGTGACCCTTGATGCGGGTCGTGCTGGTCAGTCGCTGCTTGACCTTGCCGCGGGTGCGGCCCTGCGAGGTGCTCCACGACACGCGGTCGCCACGCTTCAGCTTGGGGCTCATGGCGAGCACGGTTCCCGATCCGCGACGCAGCACGCACCGGCGCGGTAGCTTTCGGCGATGAGCACCCTCCAGCGCCACGCGATCTCCGTTGACGAGCTGCGCAGCACCTTCGGGTTCGGCGTGGCCGGCAACTTCGCCGGCCACCTCGAGCAGGCCGGCGAGGCCGCCGACTTCACCAACGTCGAGGCCGCGGCCGAGCTGCCGAAGGGGATCTTCCCGTGGTTCGTGCCGGGGTCGGGCGGTCGGCTCGGCGCCTTCCCGCTGTCGAGCGACACGCTCGCCGTCCCGCCGCCGCCCGGCGACGCGCCGCTGCGCATCCAGGTCGAACCCGAGCTGGCCGTGCTGTGCGACGTCGTCCGTGACGCGGCCGGTGAGGTCGCCCGCCTCGCGCCACGCTGGGTCGCGGCGTTCGACGACTGCTCGCTGCGCCGACCCGGCGCCAACAAGATCAGCGACAAGAAGAACTGGGGCGCGGCCTCCAAGGGGCTCGCGCCGACGGCGTTCGCGGCCACCGAGCTCGCCGCCGACGGGCCGCTCGCGTCGCTGCGGCTCGCGTGCTTCCTGCGCCGCGGCGACGTGACTGCGGCGTACGGCGTCGACAGCGCCGTCGCCACGTACACGCTCTTCGGCGAGCCGCTGCTCGACTGGCTCGTCGACCGCCTGCGCCTGCAGCGCGGCTCCGACGACACGCCACTCGAGGACGTCGGCGCGATGCTCGACGCCAGCACCGCCACCAGCGTGCTCGTCGGGGTCGGCGCCTCGCGCTACGAGCCCTTCGGCGAGACCACCTTCGTCGAGCCGGGGGACGAGGCCGTCGTCGTGCTCTACGACTCGCGAACCCACGCGCCGGCCGACGTCGCGGCCTGCATCGCCGATCGACGCGACGACCAGCTCACCGCCGCGTCCGTGCTGCGGCGCGTCGCCCGGGCTCAGTCGACGGCGTCGACCAGCGCGGACCACGCGACGCGGTAGCCGCTGTCCTGCGCGGGCCGGATGGTGAGGCGCGCAGGCGTGCCGCCATCACCGCCGATGATCGCGACGTGGTACGGCACGTGCCGATCCGCGCGCGTGGCGACGTACCACTCGCCGCGCTCGCCGTTGCCGATCAGCAGGCCGTCCGTGGTCTCGCCGTCGTGTTCGATGGTGACCGCCATGAGCGGCGGTGGGTTCAGGTACGAGCCGACGACCCCGTTGAGCAGCAGGCCGACGACCAGCGCGAGCCCGACGAGGCCGGCCGAGAGCGGGGCACGGCGCACGAACATCACGCCGGCCATCACCAGGACGACCGCGACGAAGACGAAGCCCTCCCACCACCGCGCGCCGGCCAGCAACCCGAGCCACGCGACGATGAGCACCGCCATCTCGGCGCGCGCCAGGGGCCGTCGGCGCTCGAGCACGGCACTGACCCGGTCGCGGACGTCCGCGAACACGAGCAGCACCGCCAGGCCGGCCATGACCGCCGTGCTGGCGATGTGCGACGCGAGCACGCCGACGCCGACCATGAGCACGTCGCTGTGCTCGAAGTTGGCGAGCAGGTTCGGCGTCGACATGTCCAGGCCGCGCAGCTCGCCTGTGATGCGCAGCACGCCGAACCCGTACATCGCCGCGGCGGCGAAGGCCGCGATCTCCGACAGCCGGGTCGCCAGCCCGAGCAGGCTGGGCGCGCTCGCCCGCCCACGATCGTCGGAGGACGTGTGGGATCGCTCGGGGGCGCTCGGCGCGAGGGTCATGCCACGGACGTACCCGAGCGGCCTCGAGCGCTACCCGCGCGTGTGCGTCGCTCAGGCGGCCGTCACGTCCGCGGGCTCGACGGTGGTGGCCAGGAAGCTGTCGGCGCTGCGGAAGAAGTCGCGCAGCGAACCGTGGATCGCCACGACGACCGAGCGTCCCGAGGGCGCGTGGTGGATGCGCACGTCGCCACCGGTGTCGCGCCCCTCGAGCCCGCGCCGCGCGCCGAGGCGCTCGAGGCCGGCCACCTCGTGCCACGCGAGGCTCCAGCCGCCGACGCCGAGCACCATCTGGTCGTTGGACCGCAGCGTGACCGGCACGAACACCAGCTCCTCCGATGTCAGTCGCAGCTCGCCGTGGAACTGTCCGGCGCTGGCCGGGACGCGGGATTCGGGCATGGGGGCTCCCTGTGTCAGTCGGTGTCGACGGGGCAGTCGACGCCGTACAGGGTTATGGCCGCCAGCGCGAATTGCACGCCCAGGTTGGCCGCATGTCTGCCCTCGCGGTCGAGGGTTTCGAGACGCGTCGATCAGACCGCGACGTCGGCGTCCGGCTCGTCGGAGACCGCGATCGACAGGCCCAGGTCGGGCAGGCTGTGGACCTTGGGCCGCGGCGTGAAGAGACGGTCACGCGACATCAGGTAGATCTCCGGGATGATCTCCGCCATGAGCTCGCCCTTGGCGTAGACGCGCACGACCGAGCTCTGCGAGACGACGACGGAGACGGCCTTCGTCACGGACGTGATCGAGGACCCCGCGGCGTGGCGCGTGCCGAGCCCGAGCCCGAAGTCGTTGCGCAGCTCCACGTCGATGTAGCGCGCGGCCGACTCGAAGGTGCCGTCCTCGCGCACGACGAACGC
>JAOPYS010000330.1 GCA_025964465.1 Thermoleophilia bacterium | reverse complement strand
CAGGAGGTACGAAGGTATGTGCGGAATCATCGGATACGTCGGCACGAAGCAGGCCGACGGCGTGCTGCTCGAGGGCCTGGAGCGCCTGGAGTACCGCGGCTACGACTCAGCGGGCATCTCGCTGTTCGACAGCGATTCCGGTGAGTTCGAGACGATCCGCTCGGTCGGCAACCTCTCGAAGCTGCGCGAGGCCGTGGGCGACCACGAGCGCCAGTCCAACTTCGGCATCGGCCACACCCGCTGGGCCACGCATGGCCGCCCGGAGGAGCACAACGCGCACCCGTTCCGCTCGCCCGACGGCAAGATCACGGCCGTCGTCAACGGCATCATCGAGAACTACGTGGAGCTGCGTGCACAGCTGGAGGCCAAGGGCTACGTCTTCACGTCCGAGACCGACGTCGAGGTCGTGCCGTTCCTGATCGACGAGGCCTACAACGGTGACCTGCTCGCCGCCGTCAAGGCGTGCCACGCCCAGCTCGAGGGCCACTTCGCCATCGTCGTGATGCACACCGACTACCCGGACACGATGGTCGGCATCCGCCGCCAGTGCCCGCTCGTGATCGGGGTCGGCGACGGTGAGACGTACATCGCCTCGGCCATCGCCGCCTTCCTCAAGTGGACCAAGACCGTGCAGATGATCGAGGAGGACGAGCTCGTCGTCGTCACCCCGGCCGGCACGCGCTTCCTCTCGCTCGACAGCGGTGAGCTGACGCGCGAGGCGATGCAGATCGACTGGGACGAGGACGCCGCCGAGAAGGGTGGCTACGAGTCCTTCACGCTCAAGGAGATCAACGAGCAGCCCGACGCGCTCGAGAACACGCTCGGCGAGCGCATGCGCCACGGCATGCCGGCCGACCTGTCCGAGACCGGGCTCACGCCCGAGGACGTCAAGAAGATCCGCCACGTCGTCATCCTCGGCTGCGGCACGAGCTACCACGCGGGCCTCGTCGGCCGCTACATGATCGAGAGCTGGGCCGGCCTGCACGCCGAGGTCGACCTCGCGAGCGAGTGGCGCCATCGCGACTTCCCGCTGGGCGACGACACGCTCGTCATCGGCGTGACCCAGTCGGGCGAGACCGCCGACACGCTCGGCGCCATGGAGAAGGCGCGCGACCGCGGCGCCCGCGTGCTCGCGGTGTCCAACGTGCTCGGCTCGCAGGCGACGCGCGTCGCCCACGGCACGCTCTACACCCGCGCCGGGCTCGAGGTCGGCGTCGCCTCCACCAAGGCGCACGTCGCGCAGGTGATGGCGTTCGCGGTGCTGGCGATGTGGTTCGCCGAGCAGCGCGGCAGCATGGAGGAGGCCGAGCACCAGGTCGTGCGCGAGGAGATGGAGCGCATTCCGGACCTCATGCGCGTCATGCTCGAGAGCGAGCCGTGGCACGAGAGCATCCGCGAGGTCGCGGAGCGCTTCCACAACAAGGAATTCTTCATGTTCCTCGGCCGCCACATCGGGCTGCCGGTGGGGCTCGAGGCGGCGCTCAAGCTCAAGGAGCTCAGCTACATCCCGTCCGACGCGTACGCGGCCGGCGAGATGAAGCACGGCCCCATCGCCCTGCTCGACGACGACACTCCGACGGTCGTCATCGCCACCGATTCGCACGTGTACGACAAGGTCGTCTCGAACATCCAGGAGGTCCGCGCCCGCGGCGCCGTGGTGATCGCAGTCGCGACCGAGGGCAACACCGAGATCCGCCAGCACGCGGACCACGTCCTCTACGTCCCGCGCACGCGCAACGAGCTGATGCCGCTGCTGGCCATCGTCCCGCTGCAGCTCATGGCGTACCACATCGCCACGCTGCGCGGCGCGAACGTCGACCAGCCCCGCAACCTCGCAAAAACCGTCACCGTCGAGTAACCCCGCCCTCTCCCGAGTATGAGGTAGATCGGCCCCCTCAGCGGGCCGCACACCGGGACAGTCGCGGGCCACGGCGCGCGTCGTGCGCAGCTGTCACCATGTGATGCATGGCGCGACGACGTGACATCGAGGAGCTGCGAGGCAAGGTCGGCACGTTCGAGGCGCCGATCGGGTCGGTGCAGCTGCCAGAGACCGGCGTGCGCTACGACAAGCGCGGCAACCCCAGGCCGCTGCAGTCGGGCCAGGACGAGCACCCCGAGCCCGCGCCGCGTGGCGCCGGCGGCACGACGCGGAAGCGTCGCCAGCCGGAGCCGGAGCTCGCCTTCACGACCGAGCTGTTCTCGGGCGACCCCGAGCACCGCGCCGTCTTCTCCGCCTGCCACAAGGCGCTGGCGGGCCGGCAGATCACGGTGGAGGAGCTGCGCCGCAAGCTCGTGAAGGCGGAGCACTCCCCGGAGGCCATCGAGTACGGGATCGAGCGGTGCGTTGCCAACGGCCTGCTCGACGACGAGCGCTACGTCACGGCGTTCGTGGAGTCCCGCGTGCGTCGCGGGCACGGGGCGCAGCGCATCCGCCAGGACCTCGCACAGAAGGGCATCGACCGCGCGGTCACCGACGCGGCGCTCGCCGAGCATCAGGAGTCGGGCGCGCTCGACGACGCTGCCGTCGACGCTGCATGGAAGAAGTTCGCCCGGCTCGACCTGGAGGACGGCAAGGTGCGGGCCAAGGCGCTGCGCTGGCTGCTCTCGCGCGGGTACTCGTCGGGTCAGGCGTACGCCGCGCTCGGGGCCGTGCGCGCCGATCGCGCGCACGGCGACTGACGCTCAGAGCCGCGCGGCCACGTGCTCGAGCAGGGTCGCCGCCGAGCGCAGCGTCGGCGCAGCCCGTCGCCCCTGCGACCAGTCGAGCCCGTCGTGGGCGGCGTACATCGCCGTGACGCTCTCGTCGAGCAGCGCCGCGGCCCGGCGTGCATCGGCGCGCAGCGCCTCCGGCACCTCCTCGGCGTCGACCCCGATCACGGCGCGCAGCCCGGTGACCGCAGCGCGCGCGCCCGTCCACGCCTGCTGCACGGCCTCGAAGCCGTCGCCCGACCACTGGAACCGATCGGGGATGGTGGCGGCGATGCGCGCGGTGGCGAGGATCCCCGCGTCGACCGCGTGCAACGCGCTCGGGGTGATCGACGTGGTGGCGGGTCCGGTGATGGCGAGGGAGAGGTGCATGGCGACATGATCTCGCCGCCGTCGCGTGTGCACAATGCACCAGACCGGCACGAACCGTTGCCCTCAGGTCACGAGACGTCGCCAGTCGCCAACCGGAGCGCCGCCTCGATCCACGCTACCTCTTCGACACGCGGGTCCCCCGTGCGCGTCGCGCAGTAGACCGCCTGCGGCTCCGGGTCGAGGCCCGGCGGATCCGGCACCGGGACGAGCCGCTGGTCGTCCGCGGTCGCCCGGTTGTGCAGGTCCACCACGAACCGCGGGAAGTACGCGACCGCCCGGCCCTGCCGACACAGCTCGAGGGCCGCCTCGGTGGTCGTGATGC
>JAOPYS010000474.1 GCA_025964465.1 Thermoleophilia bacterium | reverse complement strand
ACGATGTAGGCCGCGTCCGCCGGCGTGAGCGCGCCCGGCGTCGTGGGCGCGGCCTCGTCGACCACGAAGCTCCGCGTTGCGGATGCGGTGGTGTTGCCTGCGCGGTCAACGGCCGCGACCGACCACGTGTGCGTTCCCTCCGTCAGGGTGCCGGTCGTCCAGCTCGCTGCGTCGGGGGCGAGTGACGTCGCCGCGGCCCCGTCGATCGACACGGTCTGGCGCTCGACACCGCTCGTGACGTCCGACCCCGGGGTCCACGCCAGCTGCGCGCGCAGCCCGGTGATCTCGTCACCCGTGGGGGTGGAGGAGGTCGGCGCGATCGGCGCGTCCAGGTCGACCGAGATGCCGTTGGAGCAGCGCGCGGCGCCCACGGTGCCGGCGCCGTTCGTCACTCGCACGCACGTGCGCGCGGTCATGCCGGATGTCAGCGTGAGCCCTGGCGCCGTGCCCGTCAACGTGGTGGGGCCTACGGGCGTCCAGTTCATCAGCACACCGCTCGCGCACGACTCGGCCGTCGTGACGCAGAAGCTGTAGTCGGCGATGCCTGACGCGGGGGTGTCGCTGGTCGCGTCCCAGTTGGACGTCACGCTGGAGCCCTGCCGCTGCCAGGCCGCGTCGCCCGTCGAACCGTCGCGCACGCCGAAGGGGCCCGCCTGCGCCTGCGTGTCCGCGGTCGCGCCGTTGGAGCACACGAGTGGGCTGCGCCGGCCGACCCGGTCCACTGCCTGCACGCACACGCGGTAGAACTGGCCTTGGGTGAGCGTCGCCGCGCGCGTACCCGTCGTGCTCGACTCGCCCGCCACGATGCCCGTGTCGTCATCGAGGCCGAGCGTGCCGAAGTAGCAGCTGCCGTTCGGCTGCGTCACGCACCAGCGGTACTCCTTCACGCCTGACGAGGTGTCCATCGAGGTAGCGTCCCACGATGCGCTGATCGTCCCCTGCGTGGTGAGCCACGCCGTGTCGGCCGGGCCGAGCCCGTCGATGACGGCCGTGGGCGCCGTCGGCGCGTCCAGGTCGAGCTTCTGCCCGCTGGTGCATGCGTAGGCCGAACGGTTGCTGGCGCGATCCATCGCCCGTACGCACCCGTAGTAGACCTGACCGTCGACCAGACCGGTCCCCAGCGTCTTCGTGGTCGGCACGAGGTAGCTTCCCGTCGCCACCACGCCGGTGTCGCAGCCCGGTGTCGTCGAGAAGCAGTACTGGTACGCCGGCTGCGCGAGGCCGGCGCGTCCCGCATCGACGGAGGCCCCCCACGTCAGGTCCACCTGCGTCACGTCACGCACGCTCGCGCCCGCACCCGTCACCGTCGGCACGCTCGGCGCGCGGTCGTCCACCCACAGGGGGTAGGTGCACGGCATCGGGTTGGTGTCCGAGAAGTTGTTGCCCGCGCGGTCGGTCGTCTCGATGCAGACCTGGTAGCTCGTGACGCCGTTGTCCTCGATCAGGTCGTGCCCGGGGCTCGTCAGGCGCGCGATGGCGCCGTCGACGGTGACGCCGGTTGCGGTCGTCCACTTCGTCTGGCGCCCGGTGCCGTCGTAGCAGTCGCGGGCGTTTCGCTCGATGCAGTAGGAGTACTCGACACCGTTGAGGTCGCTCACGGCGCCCCAGTTCGCCAGCACCGTGGTCCGGGACGGGAGGAAGTAGTCGTTGTAGGTGACGGTGTCGAAGTCGGCGCCTGCATGCACGCCGCGGATCTGGGGCGGCGCGACCGTGTCGATGTCGACGGTGGTGGTGACGGGGGTGGACGGGTTCCCGCTCGTGTCGATCGCCGTGGCGGTCACGGTGTGCACGCCCTGCGGCAACGCGAACTTCTTGTCGAAGATGTACGGCTCGCGATAGTCGTGGAAGACCTGCCCGCCGGCCACCTCGAGGTCGACGCGGCGCACCGACACGTCGTCGGTGGTGGCAACCGCGACCTTGTTGGTGAGCGCGCTCGCCCCGGCCGCAGCGGCGCCGGTGAAGGCGGCCGTGGGCGGCGCGGTGTCGGTCGTCCCCGAGATCTCGACCTGCGCGTTCTGGCGCGTGGCCAGGTTGCGGTGGGAGGCGATGTAGGTGCCGGGCGTCGGCGACGGGTTGAAGTAGTCGTCGTGGCCGCAGTCGTAGTGGGTGCGATCGGTGCAGACGTTGGAGCGGTACGGCTTCACGTCCCCGTCGGGGTAGCACATGATGTCCTGGCCATCGGTGCAGTGCGCGTTCGCCGTGCCGTTGGGCGCCTCGTACTGCACGGCGCCCATGTTGTGCGACATCTCGTGCAGCACCGTCGTCCAGGACCAGTCGCCGAACGACACGTACGCCTCGGCGAAGAACCGCCCGGTGGTGGCCTCGTTGTCGAAGCTGTCGGACTCGTCCTTGCTCGTCACGCCCTCGCCCGCGGCGCCCGCGGTGCCCGCGCCGTCCACGAACACGAGCACGTTGTCGATGTCGGTCCAGTAGCGGTCGATGTCGTGGTCGAGCAGGTCGTTGATGACCGTGCCGAACCCCG
Source organism: Thermoleophilia bacterium (assembly GCA_025964465.1). Taxonomy (GTDB): domain Bacteria; phylum Actinomycetota; class Thermoleophilia; order Gaiellales; family SKUG01; genus JAGQUL01. The sequence continues at coordinate 920 of JAOPYS010000474.1, read as the reverse complement.
TGTCGGCGAACGTCGTGTGCACCGGCACCACGTCGACGATGGGGATGCCGTTCGCGTCGCAGCGCACCTTGATGCGCATGTGGCGCGACGGGTCGACGGACCGCGCCTCGAAGTCCATGAAGGCGCTCGCGGTGTAGACCAGCTGGCGCATCCGGTCGGCGAGGGCCGGGGTGTAGCGGTTGGGCCGGTCGGTCGGGTACACGTAGGCGATGCGGTACGCGTTGTCGCCCTCGGCGGCGCAGACGATGTCGGAAATGGTGCCCGAGATCGCGGGCGCGCCGTTGCCCGGGTCGTAGGTGCTGAGGGACGTGTCGGCCGAGATGCCGCGACCGCCGCTCTGACGCTCGAGCAGGGCACGCACGGTCGACGATCCGAATGCGTCGTCGGGGGTGATCGAGCCGGGCTCGCCTGCAGGGATCGGATCGCCGCCGTGCGTGAGCACCGCACCGCGTCCGTTCGCCAGCTCCACCTTCACGCTCCCGTCTGCCGTATGGCAGGTGGGGCCCTGACCACGTACGTCGCGCACCGGGTCGACGCAGGGGATCTTGGCGGTCTTGGCCGGCACGGTCAGCGCGGCGCGGGCTGTCTGCGCGTGCGTGGTGGCAGGTGTCGCTGCCTGCGAGCTGCGCACGCGGTTCGCGACGAGCGAGCTGGCGTCGTCGAGGACGTCCCTCGCCGTGCGTGGCGCAGGGCCAGGAGCCACGGCCGTCTCCCCGTCTGACCCGCCACCTGCGTGGTCGCGGTGCACCAGCACCGCCGGCGCGATCACGCCCACGTTGAGCGCGCACAGGGCGGCGGCGACGATGGTGATCCGACGTGCTCGACGTGAAGGCATCACCGCGCATCGGCCGATCATCGTTGCGCATGATCCCCCATCTGCACCATCCCGCCGCCATCCAGACCGGCGGTCGAATCGAATT
>JAOPYS010000323.1 GCA_025964465.1 Thermoleophilia bacterium | reverse complement strand
AGCTCTTGAACCGCTACTCGCTCCGCTGCCCCGAGACGGGCCACTCCGCGTGGATCCCCGTCAGCTCCTTCCGCGTCGTGCGTCGCCTCCGCGGGGCCACGGCGCCCGCGGTCTTCCGCGTCGAGTTCGACTGCGCGTGCGGCAGCCGGCACGAGACCCTCGTGTCGCACGACCGCCTCGACTGGGAGCCGCTCGGCACCGACTCCACCGAGACCTTCACCAACCTCGTCACCGGTCGCCGCGAGCTGCTGGCCACCGAGCTGCTCGAGCAGGCGACCGAGCGGATGCGCCGCGGCTCGTGGCCGTGGACGTTCTGGTGTCACCCCGAGAGCGCCAAGCGCCCGGGGTTCCCGAGCTCGCTGCGCTTCGTCACGCCCGAGCACGGCCACGGCGACGATCGCGTCGGGGTGCTGGTGCGATGCTTCACGTGCGAGCGGCACACGGTCAACATCGTCAGCCGCGACCACCTCGACGTGCCGTGGCACAACGATCCGCACATCGCCTACGTGGCGCAGGTGTTCGACCGTGATCGGATCGCTCCCGAGGAGCGGTTCCGGCACCAGCTGTGGGACGGACCCGCGCGCCTGGAGTGGCTCACCGACAACGTCGGCTAGTCGGCTGACACGCGCCGATTCCGAACCTGCCAGCCGGTTCGATTCAGTAGTGGATGAGGCTGACGATCTCGTGGCCGGGCAGGCGGTCGCGCCCGTTGAGGAAGTCCAGCTCGATCGCGAAGGCGTGGCCCGCGACCACGACGCCGAGTCGCTCGACGAGTTCGATCTTCGCCTTGCAGGTGCCGCCCGTGGCCAGCAGGTCGTCGCAGATCAGCACGCGCTGCCCGGGCTTGATCGCGTCGATGTGGACCTCGAGCGCGTCGAAGCCGTACTCCAGCGCGTACTTGGCGCTGACGGTCGTGTACGGCAGCTTGCCGGGCTTGCGGGCGGCGACGAACCCGGCGCCGAGCGCGTAGGCCAGGGGCGCGCCGAACATGAAGCCGCGCGCCTCCGCGCCCAGCACCAGGTCGGGCTTGAAGCCGCGGGTCTTCTCCGCCAGCTCATCGACGATGGCGTGGAACGCCGGCCCGTCGGCGAGCATCGGCATGATGTCCTTGAAGATGATGCCCGGCTTGGGGAAGTCGGGCACGTCGCGGATCAGATCCTCGAACGCGGGCGTGGGCGCAGTGTCAGCCATGGGAAGGGGGGATCGCTTTCTCTGTGCAGTCGGGTCAGATGAGGGGTGCGGCGACGCGCGGCGCGGGGGCCGTGCGCCCGGTGCCGGTGGCGCGGGCGGTCATGAGCTTGACGTCGCGCACGAAGGCGATGCGCAGGAATTCGGCGAGCTGGGAGGTGAGCGTCTCGACGGTGCGCAGCGCACGCTCGTGCGTGGCGTCGCCGGGGGCGCGCAGGAGAGCTGAGGCGTACTGCTCGACGATGGCACCTTGGCGGCCCATGGCCGTGGCGGCCTGGCGCAGGTGGCGCACGTCGAGGCCGAGCCGCGCGAGGGCGCCGGCGAGGGCGACCAGGCCCACTTCGTCGGGCGTGTAGAGCACGAGGCCCTCGGCGTCACGCCGACCGGTCACGATGTCGGCGGAGCGGCAGGCGTCGAGGAAGTCGTGGTCGACGTTCGCGGCGCGCACGACGGCCTCGGCGCTGACCAGGGGCTCCTCGGTGCCGAGGCGCACCTCCCCTGCGACGGGCATGGTGCCGACGGGGCGCACGGCGGCCGGGCCGGAACCTGCGGCGCCGGAGTCGAGGCGGCGGCGCAGCTCCTCGCGGATCACGCGCAGCGGCATGAACTGGTCGCGCTGCATGTGCAGGGCGGTGCGCAGCGCCTCGACGTCACGCGTGGAGTACATGCGGTACCCACCGGCGGTGCGCTCGGGCTCCACGATCCCCTTGTCCTGCAGGAAGCGCAGCTTGGAGATCGAGACGTCCGGGAATTCCTCCCGGAGCAGGTCGCAGACCTGGCCGATGCGATACCGCGTGCCATCCGTGTCGCTCATGCGGCGTGTCGACCCTTCCGTGGGTGCGTGCTCGAAGAAATCCTGTGACCGACGTCCGGCGCGCTCGTTACTCCGCCAGGAACGTCAGCTTGTACTTGCCGACCTGCAGCTCGTCGCCCGTCTCGAGCGCCTGCTTGTCGACCCGTTCGTGGTTCACGAACGTGCCGTTCAGGCTGGCCCGATCCTCGACCCTGATCGTGCTGCCGTCGTTGTACACCACCGCATGTTCCCGCGAGACGGTGACGTCGTCAAGGAAGATGTCGGAGGTCGGCGAGCGGCCGATCGTGGTCTTGTCGAGGATCTTGAACCGCTCGCCCGCGCGCCCGCCGCCGGATCGGATGACGAGGGCCGCACCCTGCCCACCCGATGGCTCCACGGGGACGTTCGACTCCGGGTCGCGACCCACGCCCGGCAGGGGCAGCGGGATCGTCTGGGTCCCCTGGTCGGCGACGAGGTAGGACCCGCACTTGGCGCAGTAGTTCGCGTCCTCGGCGTTGTGGTGTCCACAGGAGGTGCAGTACATGGTGGGTCGTCCCCCGCGCGGCGTCACCGGTCAGGCGACGCGCGCGGCAGGGCGGGGTCCTAGGACCGGCCGCCGTCCTCGGGCATGCCCTTGCCGGCCAGGATGCGGCTCAGGTGCTCGATGTCGATGTTGTCGAGGGCGCCGCCGACGCCGGTGTAGGCGTCCTTCTTGCGGGCGAGCAGCTCGCTCTTGAGGATGTCGATGTAGCCGTGGAGGATTCGACGTCGGTAGGAGACTTCGTTCTCCTCCTTGACGTAGCGCTCGATGAGCTCCTTGAGCTCGTCGTCCTTGAGCGAGCCGAGGTCGGGCAACGCTTCCACAGTGGTCTCCTCCGTTCGGGCCCGACCCACCATCCCGCGTGCGCACGCGCGCGGGCCGTTCGGTGATCGGCGGTCTCAGTCTACACGAGGCTGCGGCGCGGCCCCCGGGGGCGCCGCGGACATCACCCAGCCGTACCGCCGGATGTACTGGAACAGCACGACGACGCTCACCGCGAGCCCGAGTTCGAAGGGCCACAGGGGCCACGTCGCGTCGGGCAGCAGCAGCAGCCAGGTGAGGCCGGCCATCATGAGCGCCATCCCCCACTTGCCCAGGCGCGTGACGTCGGGGATCGTGTGTTCGCGCAGGCGGGAGTAGCCGTACATGGCCGAGAAGTCGCGGGCGCAGACGAGGATGAATTCGGGGCCGAGCAGGCGCCCGCCGCCGCCGAACCAGCGGCTGTCGTACCAGCACAGCAACAGCACGGCGGTGTTGACGAGCAGGCGGTCGGCGAGCGGGTCGATGACCTTGCCGTACTGGCTCATGACGTGGAACCGGCGGGCGAAGAAGCCGTCGAAGAAGTCGGTGAAGGCCGCGGCGAAGAACACGAGTCCGGAGCGCAGCGACGGGCCACCGTCGACGATGACCAGGACGGCGAACACCGGCACCGCGACGAGGCGCAGCGTGGTGAGGACGTTCGGCAGGTTGCGAACGAGGGACGATCGGGGCGATTCCACCACCCGTGATGCTAGCGATCACGCCGGGGCGGTCATCACGCACGGCGGCGCGACGGGCCGCATCCGGTCGCTGGGCCCCGACATCGGGCCCAGCGACCCACAGGTCGGGACGACTGGATTCGAACCAGCGACCGCCCGGCCCCCAGCCGGGTGCGCTACCAGACTGCGCCACGTCCCGCACAGTTCCCCGAAGCATAGCTCGGGCAGCCCCGCGGGTCCACCGCCGCGGGGGTCGCATGACGAAATCGCGCCCGCGGCGCGGGGATCAGGCGGTGGGGGTGGACGTGCCCGGCTGCAGGTCGTCGCCGGCGTCGTCGTCGGGGCGGCGGGCGTAGAACGGGGCGGCGACGCCGCCGAGCGCGAGGAGCAGGCAGAAGACGGCCATGGTGCCGGCGACGGCGCGGAACTCGTCGCAGCCGACCGGGGGCTTGTCGGCCTTGAGGAAGACCTTGGTGCCGGGCTTCGGGCAGCGCGAGTCGCTCACGGCCTGCCACCCCATGAGGCCGCCCATGCCGAGGCCGATGACGATGAGCGCCATCCACGAGCCGCGCGAACCGAGGCCGTACCAGAGCAGGAAGGCGAGGCCGATGAGCACGAACATCGCGACGGCGCCCGGAGCGGTGTAGGCGAACCACATGCTGGCGATCGAGGCGAGGCCGAAGAGCGTCCACATCGCGTGGGCACGCAGCCCGGTGGACATCGTCGCCCGTGCGGTCTGGATCGCCCTCACGCCGGCGCACCGATGGTGACGACGCGTGGCCCACCCTCGCCGGCGGCCGCATCGGCGCCCTCGTGCTTGCCGAACGCCTCCTTGGAACGGTGGTCGGGCTTGCCCGCCGCGATCCAGGCGTCGATCTCGCGGAACAGCTCGTCGACGAGGTCGGCCTGCGGCACCTTGCGCAGCACCTCGCCGTGCGCGTACAGGAAGCCCACGTGGCGCCCGCCCGCGATGCCGAAGTCGGCGTTGCCCGCCTCGCCCGGCCCGTTCACCGCGCAGCCCATGACGGCGATCTCCATGATCTCGTCGCCGTAGTCGGCGCGCAGGCGGTCCTCGACCTGCCCGGCCAGCTCCACGATCTCCACGTCCGCGCGCCCGCACGAGGGGCAGGCGATCATGTTGAAGCCCTTCTTGCGCAGCCCGGTCGCCTTGAGCACCTCCCACGCGACCCGGACCTCCTCCACGGGCGGCGCGGAGAGCGACACGCGGATGGTGTCGCCGATGCCGTCGAGCAGCAGCGCGCCGAGCCCGACCGAGCTCTTGATCGTGCCCGCGAAGGGCGTGCCGGCCTCCGTCACCCCGAGGTGCAGGGGACAGTCGACCTTCTCGCTCAGCTGGCGATAGGCGTTGACCATCACGACGGGGTCGGAGGCCTTCACCGAGATCTTGTAGTTCTGGTACCCCATGCGCTCGAGGATCCGGACCTCCTCCAGCGCGCCCTCGACGAGGGCCTCGGCCGGGGACGGCACCGCCATGGAGCGCAGGTGCTGGGGCAGCGAACCCATGTTCATCCCGATTCGGATCGGGATGTTCTTCGCCTTCGCCGCCTCGACGACCATGACGACCTTGTCGTCACCGCCGATGTTGCCGGGGTTGATGCGCACGCACGCGACGTTCGCCTCGATCGCCTTGAGCGCGAGCGACGCGTTGAAGTGGATGTCGGCGACCACGGGCAGCGGGGAGAACTTGACGATCTCCGGCAGCGCGTTGGCGTCGGGCAGACCGGGCACGGCGACGCGGACGATCTCGCAGCCCGCCTCGAACAGCTCCTGGATCTGCGCCAGCGTCGCCTTGGCGTCGTTGGTCTGGGTCGTCGTCATCGACTGGACCGCGACGGGGGCTCCCCCGCCGACCGTGACGCGGCCGACCTGCACACTGCGCTTCGAAGCCATGCGGCAAGTCTACCGACAGCGTCCGTGTGCGGGCGGCGCGATGCCCCACTTGTACGCGCGACAGGGGCCGCGGAGCCGCGGTCGAACGCCCATGACGGCGTGCGACGGCGGGCGGGCGCTCGGCCAACCGTGTCGCCGAGGGCTGGTGCTCTGGGGAAGTCCCCGGTACGGTGGGCGAATGCGTCCTCGCCTGCTCCTCCGTGCCTTGCTCGTCGTGATCGCCGTCATCGCGATCATCCCGACGGCGGCGTCCGGCGCGACCGTCATCGACCCGTTGGTCATCTCGAGCGACCCGACCGAGGACGAGCTGGTCACCTTGCAGGTCTCCGGTTCGAGCGATACCGCTCGCACGCTCTACGTGCTCCACCTCACCGGAACCGCGGCGTGCCCGTCGTCGCAGACCGGCTACACCGCGCTCGTGCCCCCGGCGGGGTCGTCCACCGTCGGGCCCGGCACCTACACCCGGACGTACGAGTTCACGCCGACCAGCGCCGGAGACCACACAATCTGCTTGTACTTGAGCGACGGGTACTACTCAACGCCGACGGCGACACGCCGCACCGTCATCCCGGTGCGACTGCCGGCCACCTCGATCGATCCCATGAACGTGTCAGCCGATCCCACGGAGGACGAACAGGTGACGCTCACCGTCACCGGCTCAAGCGAAGCGGCCCGCACGCTCTACGTCCTGCACCTCACCGGAACAGCGACGTGCCCCTCGTCGCAGACCGGTTACTCCGCACTGACACCGACCACCGGGACGTCCAACGTCGGACCTGGCGCCTACACCCGCACATATGAGTTCACGCCGACGAACGCCGGCGACCACACCATCTGCAGCTACGTCAGCGAGGGGTACTACGACACGCCCCTCGCGACACGCCGCACCGTCATCCCGGTGCGACTGCCGGCAACCTCGATCGATCCCATGAACGTGTCAGCCGATCCTACGGCCGGGGAGCCGGTCACGGTCACGATCACCGGCTCGAGCGAAGCGGCCCGCACGCTCTACGTACTGCACGTTGCCGGGACCGCGACCTGCCCGTCGTCCCAGACGGGGTACAGCGCCCTGGCACCCAGAACCGGGAGTTCAGCCGTCGGTCCGGGGGCGTTCGCGCGTTCGTACGAGTTCACATCGGCAGCAACCGAGAACCAGACCATCTGCGCCTATGTCTCGGAGGGGTACTACGACGCACCGCTCGCGACGCGTACCGGGTCGGTTGCCGTCTCTTTGCCGCGGGCGAGCGTGACACCCAGTGGTGTGTCAGCGGCGTACCGCGCCGGTGAGACGCGCGACATGCAGCTGACCGTCTCGTCGCAGCACGCCTCGTCGCTCGCTTACCGCGTGACGGCTAGTGGCTCCGCCACCTGCGCGGGGACGAAGCCGACGGTGGTGCCGGTCCCGGCAGGGGCGTCGACACAAGTCATCTCGCACACATTCGGGCGGTCCGCGTACACCACGATCTGCTGGAGCGTCGCAGGCGCCGTCTCCAGCGCGACGTCCTCCGTTCGCCTCGAACGGGTCGCGGCGGCCTTCTCCTTGGTGACGCCAGCGGACAAGACCGTCATCAGGAACGGACGACCGGTGTTGGTGTGGTCCGACGACACCGACGTGGCCATTCCGACCCGGGTCACCGTGGCGACGCATCAGGAGCACGACGCGACCGGCGCGCTCGCCGCCCCGCTGGTATTGACGACGTCCGGATGCGTCGCGGACAAGCACGAGCCATCCGGGTGTTCCCCAATCAAGCTCCTGACCACCACTCCAGCGTCGCCGCTCGCAGCAGGCACGTACTACTGGACGGTGTCGTGGCGGGACCCCACGACCGGCGCGATCGGGCATACCGCCACCCGACGTTTCATCGTCCCCCCGAAGCGAGCCATCGTGGCAATCGCAGCCGTCATCTCGCGCACACGAGACCGAAATGCGGTGGTCCGCGTCCGGTACCACGACAACGTCGACCGGCACCGGTTGGTCGTGTCGGGCTACGTCGGTCGTCGACGCGTTTTCACGAGGTCCGTCGTCGCCGGCGCTGTCACGACAGTCACGACTCGCGTGGTTCGCGTTCGTCTCGGCGGTGCGGTCGCGGACGGCCAACACGTTCGGCTCGTCGCTACCGTCAGCGACCGTCGTGGACACGCGTCACGGACCTCGGCCACGGTCGTCCCTATCCTTCCGAAGCCCAAGCCGCGCCCCAGGCCGACTCCGCCCGCGAGCGACGTTGGCGATGTCGGCGGAGGCTCGAGCGGTGGCGGCGGCAGTGGCGACCTGAACTGCTCCGACGTCGGCCATCAGGTCGACACAAGCAACGGTGATCCGAACGGGCTCGACGGCGACAACGATGGTGTCGGGTGCGAGTCCTACCCCGGACCGCCCACGTCGATCTGACGGATCAGCGGGACGCGCCGCCGAGGTCGTTGTTGAGCCCGATGACGAACAGCATGAGCACGAGGGCGAGGCCGACGAACGAGTAGCGCTCGAACACGGCGCGGGGCATGGGGCGCCGACGCACGGCCTCCAGCAGCCCGAACAGGAGATGGCCGCCGTCGAGCGGCAGCAGCGGCAGGATGTTCATCACGGCCAGCACGAGGCTGATGAGCGCGACGTAGTGCACGAACTGCCCGGCCTGGTCCACCTCGTCGGCCACCTGCACGATGCCGACGACCGAGCTGACCTGGCGGCGGGTCTCGCTGTCGAAGAGCACCTTGGAGATGCCGGTGAGGTTGCCCCACGTCACCCGGCTGATCTCGCGCCCCGCCACGGAGGTCGCGCTCGAGAACGTCGTGCGCTCGCGTCCGGAGATCACGCGGCGCCCTGCGAAGCCGAGCCCGAGCCGCGCGGGGCCGTCCTCGTCCAGCTGCGCGGGGAAGATCGTGCGCGTCGTGCTCGGGCCGTGCGCCCCGTCGTGCCAGGTGACGGTGACGAACTTGCCGCGCGCATCCGCCACGCGGCGCGCGAAGTCGACCTCGTCCACCCCGTCGATCGGACCGTTCCACGCCGTGACGCGCGAGCGCTCGTTGAGGCCGGCGGTGGCCGCCGGGCTGCCGGGCTGGACGGCGACGCGCAGCGGGCCGTCGAACGCGAGCTTGGGGCTCAGGAACCACCAGAACGCCGTGAGCACGACGAACGCGATCAGGAGGTTGGCGAGCGGGCCCGCGAAGATCACCGTCATGCGGCGCCACAGCGCGGCGCGCCAGTACGCGCGCGGATGGGCGTCGTCGAGCAGCCCGACGATCCGCTCGTCGGCACGGTCCAGGAGCGCTCGCTCCTCGTCGTCGCGCGCCTCGGCGCGGGCGCTCGCGATGCCCGTGCGCACCTCGGTGAGCGGGTCGTGCAGCTCGTCGGCGGACTGGGCGTGTGCCATCGCGCGCCGCGCCGCGTCCATGCGCAGGCGCATGTCGCCGTCGCGCACGAGCGGCATCACCGGCTCGAGGTCGAACCGGACCCGCTCCGCCACCTCGGCCGGCACGGGCTCGAACATGCCGGGCAGCTTGACGAACCCGCCCGCCGGGATGGCGCCGATGCCGTACTCCACCTCGCCGATCTTCTTCTTGAGGAGCGCGGGCGGGAAGAACACGTAGAACTTCGTGGCCCGGATGCCGACGGCGCGCGCGGCGAGGAAGTGCCCGAGCTCGTGGAGCACGACCAGCAGGATGAGCGCGAGCACGACGAGCACGAACGGCATGGGCACATCTTGCCAGACCGCACGGTCGGGTCAGTGCATGAAGCCGCGCAGCGCGTCCACGAACGTGCCACCGCTGCGGAAGGTCGTCGAGGCGGCGGGCAGCACCGGCGTGCGCCCGAGGGTGGCGGCCGTGCTGGCGATCGGCGTGGCCGTGGCGTGGAACAGGCTCCAGGCGCTCGGCAGCTCGGCGGAAACGGGGCGGGCCGCGAGGGTGGCGGCCTCGATGATCGTCGGCGCAGCCGCGGCCGTCGTCAGCGCCGGGGTCGCGGCGTGGGCGGCCGTGCCGGTGAACAGCTCGGCGGCCGTCGACAGGTGGGCTGCACCGGCGGCCGCGCCGCCACGGGCGGCTGAGAAGTGGCTCCAGGCGGTCGCGCCGCCGACGACGAGGGCGATGCCCGCTGCGGCCGAGAGGCCGCCGATGAGCGCGCCCTTGCCGACGTCGCCGTCGCGCTGGTCGGCCACCACGCCGCCGACGAGCGCGCCGACACCGATGGTGCCCAGCGCGAGTGCCAGCTTGGCTGGCGTCATCGGTCCGATGATCGACATCGACATCTTGGTCCCCCGTGGGCTCCGCGTCGGCGGTGCCCGGAATCGTTCGTCGTCTCGGTGTCGCCCCCCGGCGTCACCTGTCCCTGCCCGGATATCGGGTCGGGCGCGCCGCTCGTTTCAGCGCGAGCGGGCCGCGAGGCAGTCGACGGCCGCGATGCGGGCGCGTGCGTCCAGCTCGCGTGCGGCGTCGAGCGAATCGGGCTCGCCCGGTGGGTCGAGCGCCTCGAGCGCCCCGTCGACCACGTCCGCGATGTCGAGGAAACCGATGTGGCCCGCGAGGAACGCCGCAACCGCGACCTCGTTGGCCGCGTTGAGGATGCACGTCGAACCGCGCCCCGTCCGCGCCGCGGCCCGCGCGAGGGCCAGGCAGCGGAACGTGTCCAGGTCGACCGCCTCGAAGGCGAGCGACGGCATCTGCGTCAGGTCCAGGCGGCGCACGTCGGCCACGGCAGGGCGCACCGGGTGGTGCAGCGCCCACGCGATCGGCACGCGCATGTCGGGCCACCCCAGGTGCGCGAGGAGCGAGCCGTCCCGGTGACGCACCAGCGCGTGCACGATGCTGTCCGGCTGGACGACCGTCTCCACGGCGCCCTCCCCCAGCTCGAACAGGACCATCGCCTCGATCAGCTCGAGCCCCTTGTTCATCAGGGTGGCGGAGTCGATCGAGATCTTGCCGCCCATGCTCCACGTGGGGTGCGCGAGCGCCTCCTCCACCGTGACGTTCGCGAGCTGTGCCCGCGTGCGACCACGGAACGGACCGCCGCTCGCGGTGAGCACGAGTGACTCCACCTCGCCCGCGCGCGCGCCCGCGAGGCACTGCTGCAGCGCGGAGTGCTCGGAGTCGACGGGAATGATCCGCGCACCGGTGCGTGCGGCGACGCCCATGCACAGCGCGCCGGCAGCCACGAGGCTCTCCTTGTTGGCGAGCGCGACATCGATCCCGCGCTCGAGCGCCGCCAGGGTCGCGTCGAGCCCCGCGAACCCGACCACCGCGTTGAGCACGAGGTCCGGCTCGGTCCGGTCGAGCAGCTCCGCGATCGACGCGTGCTGCGCCGCCCGCGCGTTCGTGTCGCGACGGATGGCGTCACGGGCGCGAGCCGCGGCCTCCAGGTCGGCCAGGTGCACGGCGGTCACGCCGAACGCCGCGGCCTGCTCGAGCGCGACCTTCCAGCTGGTACCCGCAGCAAGCCCGACCAGCTCCAACGACCCGTCCTCGGCGCCCTGTGCGAGGACCTCGAGCGCCTGCACGCCGACCGACCCGGTCGATCCGAGGACGACGACCCGACGAGGTGCGGTGCGGCGCGTCACAGCGCGCCCACCAGGAAGCAGCCGACGTACATCGTCGGCAGGGCCAGCAGCAGCGCATCCACCCGGTCGAGCATCCCGCCGTGCTCGCCGAGCAGGTTGCCGGAATCCTTCACCCCGGCGCTGCGCTTGAGCAGCGACTCGAACAGGTCGCCCACGGGCGTCGCAACCGCCACCGCCAGCCCGAGCGCCAGGGCCTCGCCGCCGCGCAGCACGTCGTGGCCGGAGGCCTGCACGAGGAAGTGGCCGTACCACATGACGAACGTGCCGATCGCGACGCCGCCGACGAACCCCTCGATGCTCTTGTTCGGACTGATCTTCGGCGACAGCTTGTGCCGCCCGATGAGGCGCCCGACGCAGTAGGCGCCCGAGTCGTTGAGGAAGACTGAGGCGATCAACAGCGTCAGCAGGCCGAACCCCGCCTCGGACTGGCGCAGGATCACGGCGAGGCCCGCGGGCGGGGCGATGTACAGCACCGGCGCCATCGTCGCGAGGATCGCCACGAGCGGCTGCTCACGCTCGACGGACAACCCCTGGAAGGCGAGCACGAGCGGCACCGTCGACATCATCGCCAGGAAGATCCCGACCTCCCCCAGCTGCCACGCCAGCAACGGTGACAGCACCACGGGCGCCAGCGCTGCGGGCACGTACGGGCCGACGGGACGCAGCATCACGCACAGCTCGAGGCACGCGATGCCGCAGGCCACGGCCAGGGTGACGACGAGCGCGATGTTGTCCGCCGCGCTGCTGAGCAGCACGAGGTAGAGCAGCGGCACGCCGATCGCGGCGACGATGAGGCGGCTCCTCACGACGTCACCGCCGGCGGGGTCTCGGCGCGCCCGCCGAAGCGCCGCTCGCGCCCCGCGTACTCGCGCAGCACCTCGCGCAGGTCGCCCTCCCCGAAGTCCGGCCACAGCGTGTCGGAGAACACGAGCTCGGAGTACGCGCCCTGCCAGATGAGGAAGTTCGAGGTGCGCTGCTCGCCCGCGGTGCGCACGATGACGTCGGGGTCGCCGAGCTCGGGGCGGTAGAGGTGGCGGCGGATGGCCTCCTCGTCGATCGCGTCCACGCCGCCGGGCTCGAGCGCCGCGGCGCGGACGGCATCGACCACCTCGGCGCGGCCGCCGTACCCGAAGGCGATGCACAGCGTCATGCTGCTGCCGCCCGCCGTGAGCTCCTCCGCCCAGCGCATGCGCTCGCGGATCTCGTCGCCGAGCAGCTCGCGGCGGCCCATGAAGCACATGCGCGCGTCACGCTCGACCATGATCGGCGCCTCGCGCTCCACGAGCTCCATGAACAGCGACATGATGCCGGCGACCTCCTCGGGGTCGCGGCAGAAGTTCTCCGTGGAGAAACCGTAGACCGTCAGCTCGCTGACGCCCAGGTCGAGCGCCGCCACCGTCGTGCGGTGCAGGGCCTCGCCACCCTCGCGGTGCCCCTCGGTGATCGGTACGCCGCGACGCTGCGCCCACCGGCCGTTGCCGTCCATGATGATCGCGACACGGGTGCCGGTGGGGAGCTGCTGGCTGTCGGGGGTCATGCGTACGGAGGTGCAGGGGATCGGGCCGGAGGCCTCAGACCTCCATGACCTCGGCTTCCTTGGACTTGAGCGCCGCGTCGATCAGCGCGACGTGTTCGTCGGTGACCTTCTGGACCTCGGCCTCGGCGCGGCGCGCCTCGTCCTCCGTCGCGTCACCCTTCTCGATGTCGCTGATGGCGTCGCGACGGATGTTGCGCACCGCGATGCGACCGTCCTCCGCCATCTTGCGCGCGAGCTTGACCATGTCCTTGCGGCGGTCCTCGGTGAGATCGGGCACGGGCAGGCGGATCATCACGCCGTCGTTGGCGGGGTTGAAGCCGAGGTCGGCGTCGGAGATGCCCTTCTCGATCTCCTTCATCGCGCTCTTGTCGAACGGGGTGACCGTGAGCAGGCGCGGCTCGGGCGCGCCGATCGAAGCGAGCTGCTTGAGCGGGGTCGGCGCACCGTAGTAGTTGACCACCACGCGGTCGAGCAGCGCCGGGTTGGCCCGACCCGTGCGCAGGGACGTGAAGTCGTGACGGGTGGAGTCCACGCTCTTCTTCATCCGCTCCTTGGTGGAGGCGAGGATGTCGGTGACGGTCTCTGCGGCCATGGTGGGGTGCTCCTATCGGTCGATCGGGGGTGCGGCGGCGTGCACGAGCGTGCCGAGCCGCTCCCCGCGTGCGATTCTCGGGATTGCGT
>JAOPYS010000399.1 GCA_025964465.1 Thermoleophilia bacterium | reverse complement strand
GAGCCGACACGTCGCCGCGGCGGTTCGCGCCTGCGCGTGGCGCACGTCGCGCCGCTCGAGGCCGCGCCGGCCGAGCAGCTCGCCGCGATGAGCCCGCCGCAGGCCGCCATCCTCGAGCGCGCCGCCGGCGAGGCCCAGCGCGCCGCCGCGCGCGACGGGGACCGACCGTCGCCCGCCGTGATCGAGCGCCTGCGCCGCCAGGACGTCGAGCTCGCGCGCCTGCGCTCCGAGCTGGATCCGCAGCGCCGGGCGGAGGAGCGTCGCGCGCACGAGCGCACGGCGCAGGAGGTCGCCGAGCTGCGCGCCGCCCTCGAGGTCCGCGACGCGCGCATCGAGCGCCTCCAGCGCGCCCGCCTCGCCGAGACCAGCCCCATGCGCATGAGCGGCTTCGCCCTCGACGCATTCAACCAGTCCTCCGACCTCGAGCGGATGGGCCGCATCGCCCGCACCCTCGGCGACCCCGTCGTCAACGTGCGTGACGAGGGCCCGGGCATCCCGCGCCGTGTGCGCGTCACCCTGTGCTGGGACATCGCCTGGTACGAGTTCACCGTGAAGCTCGACCTCGGCGCCGGCCGCGCCAGCGTCCACGAGACCGGCACTGGCGGCGATCCCTCCGTCCTCGCCCCCGAGCTGCGCCGCGCCAACGCCCGCTGGTCCGGCTCGGGCCTGAAACTCGCGTAGCCCCTCGAACGGTACGTTGCTGTCGCACCACGACCGCAACGTACCGCGCATCGCGATTCACCTGCCGTAGAGGCGTTCGTACTCGGGGTTGTGGCGCTCGGCGAAGAACCCGGCGGCGGCGAGGCCGAGCGCGAAGCCGGCGAAGTGCGCCACGTACGCCACGCCGCCGTCCAGCGCCGCCGGGGCGAAGATGCTCTGCCACGTCGCCACGAACTGCAGCAGTCCCCACCCGCCGACGACCACCCACGCGGGCAGCCACAGCGGGATGACCACGAGCAGGCTCAGCACGCGCGCCCGTGGATACAGGAACAGGTACGCCCCCAGCACCGCCGCGATGGCCCCGCTCGCGCCGATCGTCGGCACGGCCGCGCTCGCCGCGACCACCGCTTGCGCGAGCCCCGCCGCCATGCCCGCCACGAGGTAGAAGCCCAGGAACCCGAGCGGGTGCATCGCGTCCTCGACGTTGTTGCCGAAGACCCACAGGAACAGCATGTTGAACGCCAGGTGCAGCCACCCGCCGTGCAGGAACATGCTCGTGATCAGCGTCAGCACCGGCGCGTGCTGGTCCACCTGCGCACTCACAGGTCGCGGCTGCGGGTCGAGGATGCCGCCGTCCACCACGACGACCGCCCGCTGGTTCGCACACCGGCCCAGCAGCTCGCACGGGATGGCGCCGTACTCCACCTGCCACACGTCGTTGCGGTGGATCTGCCGCGTCGAGCCCTCGGCCTGCCGGTCCGTCGGCGTCAGGCCGACCAGGAACACCAGCACGTTCACCAGGATCAGCGCGATCGTGATGACCGGCACCCGCCCAGTGGGCAGCGCATCTCTCAGGGGCAGGAACACACCCCGTCCCTACCCTCGACGCTCAGTTCTGGTTCTGCAGCGCGATCGGCTTGTGCTGCCAGCTCGTGCGCGCGCGCCCCGTGTACACGTCGGCGATCGGCCGCACCATCGCGATGCGGTCCAGCGCGACCTTCTCGGCCGCCTCGTGCGGCGGGATGCCGAGCGTGTCGGCCAGCTCGAAGACGCGGGTCAGGTTGTCGTAGATCTTCTCGACGCGCTTGCGGGCCTGGTCGATGTTGTATCCGCCCAGCTCCTCCGACACGTTGATGAGCCCGCCCGCGTTGATCACGTAGTCGGGCGCGTAGAGGATGCCCTGCTCGTGCAGCAGCTGGCCCGTCGTGTCGTGGTCGAGCACGTTGTTGGCCGCGCCCGCGATGACCTTCAGGTCGCCGCTCGCCGTGAGGCGCGCGAGGTTCTCCGGGTTGACGATGCCGCCGAGCGCGCACGGCGTGAAGATGTCGGCCGGCACGTCGTAGATGTCGGCGGGCGCGACGCTCTTGGCGCCGGTCGTTTCCACGATGCGCGCGACGTTGTCCTCGTGGATGTCGGTCACCGTGAGCACGGCCCCGGCCTCGACCAGCATCTCGGCGAGGTACGTCCCCACGTGGCCGCAGCCCTGCATCGACACGCGCAGGCCCTCGAGCTTGTGCGTGCCGTACGCCTTCTTGGCCGCCGCGCGGATGCCCTGGAACACGCCGAACGCCGTCATCGGCGACGGGTCGCCCGAGCCGCCGGCCGCGTCGATGCCCGTGACGTACGGGGTCTCCATCGCGACGTAGTCCATGTCCTGCGTCGCGGTGCCGACGTCCTCGGCCGCGATGTAGCGACCGTTGAGCGTGTCGACGAACCGCCCGAGCGCGCGGAACAGCGCCTCGCTCTTGTCCTTGCGCGGGTCACCGATGACGACCGTCTTGCCGCCGCCGAGGTTGAGCCCCGACACCGCAGCCTTGAACGTCATGCCGCGCGCCAGCCGCATCGCGTCGACGATCGCCTCGCGCTCGTTCTGGTACGGCCACATCCGGATGCCGCCCAGCGCCGGGCCGAGCGTCGTGTTGTGGATGCAGATGATCGCGCGCAGGTTCGTGTACGGCTCGTGGCACATCACCACCTGCTCGTACTGGTACTGGTTCATCAGGTCGAACAGCTCGAGGCCGGCGGCATCCGCGGCCTGCGCGATCTCGGTCGTCGAGGTCGGCGTGATCGTGCTCATGGCGTGTGACCCTCCCAGCTGGCGGCTGACACGGGGGCATGTCAGCCTGAAGACGGCGGCTGACGAGCGCTCGCGCACAGCGTGCGCAACGCTCGATACAGCCGGTCGATGCTACCATACGACGGATTTCCCGCTGCACCCGGAACCATCCGGATCGCGCGGGGGACGGGGAGGAATCAGCAGTGTCAGGGGAGCGCAGGCGCAGCTCGGGCGGGGGCGGCGCGGTCGCAGCCGGCCACGAGGTCGTCGCCCGCATCGG
>JAOPYS010000359.1 GCA_025964465.1 Thermoleophilia bacterium | reverse complement strand
CGGGCGCCTGCGTGGGCGCGACTGGTCGAGTGGTTGGCTGCTGCAGTTCGCTCATGGCATGCGTCGTCGGCACGGAGCTTCTGCCCCGTTACCGTTCTTTCGGCACCGGAGGCCGGTCCGTGCCACGGGAACCGGCCGCATGCGGCCGCACGCCGTCGATTCAGTCCGCGAGCAGCGCGCCGAGCAGCGGCGCCACGGCGGTGTCGTCGTCGAGCACCACGTCGGCCGCGTCGAGCAGCGGCTGTGGGGCCTCGAAGCTGCCGACGGCCACCTTCACGAAGCGCAGCGGTGATTCCACGCGCAGCTCGTCGATCGTCCGGAAGGCGTCGAGGTCGGTCAGGTCGTCGCCCACGAACACCACGGCGCGGGCCGCCGCGCCGGCTTCGTCCACGAGGCGCCGCAGGGCGTCGCCCTTGGTCCGCATGCCGCGCGGCTTGACCTCCAGCACCTGCTTGGCGTCGTGGATCTCCACCTTGAGCGGGTTGAGCACGGTCTGCAGCTGCGCGCGCACGTGGGCTGGGTCGACCGCCTGGCCGAGCTGCCCGCGCTGGCGGAAGTGGATCGCAACCGTCGTGCCCTTGTCCTCGTAGGCCCAGCCCACGGTCTGCGCGAGGGTCGCGGCCACGGCGACGTGCTCGCGCGCCTCGGCGGCGGACGGGTCGATGTCCTCGACGCCGTCGGGCGAGACGACGTGGGCGCCGTGCAGGCCGGCGAACCACGCCCCCTGGACCGGCACGAGCTCGCGCGCCCGCTCGACCCCACGGCCGGTGACGATGCCGACCAGCGCGCATCGCTCGACCGCGCGCGCCACGAGCGCCACCGTCGCGTCGGGCACGGCTGCGGCGGCCGGATCGTCGACGATCGGGGCGAGCACGCCGTCGCAGTCCAGCAGCAGCACCAGCCCCGCGGGGTCGATCCCCCCGAGCTCGGTGGGCAGCGCGAACGACGTGGCGGGGGAGGCATCCATGCGACGGATCGTACCGCGTGCCCGGCCCCCGTCCCACCGGGTGCGGCCGGCGCCCTTCACACGGCCAGTAGGATCGGAGGCATGACGACGACCGAGACGACGCATGCCTCCGGATTCGCCTGGACCCCCGATGCCGCCACGGTCCAGCGCTCCAACCTCTTCTGCTTCCTGCAGTCGCACGGCATCCCCGACCCGGACGCGCTCCTCGCCCGGTCGCAGGCGGACCCCGAGTGGTTCTGGGACGCCATGGTCAAGCACCTCGGTATCGAGTTCAGCACTCCCTACCGGCAGGTGCTCGACGACCGCGAGCCCGAGTTCCCCGAGTGGTTCGTCGGCGGGCAGCTGAACCTGGCCAACGACTGCGTCTTCAAGCACGCGCGTGGGCGCCTCGCCACCCACCCGGCGATCATCTGGGAGGGCGAGGACGAGGGGCAGCGCCGCCTCACCTACGCCGACCTCAAGCGCGACGTGGCGATGCTCGCGGACGCGTTCGACAAGATGGGCATCGGGCCGGGCGACCGGGTCGGCATCTACCTGCCGATGGTGCCCGAGGTCGTCGTCGCCTTCTACGCGTGTGCGGCCATCGGCGCGATGGCGGTGCCGGTGTTCTCCGGCTTCGCCGCCGACGCGATCGCCCAGCGCCTCTCCCACTGCGGCGCCAAGGCCGTGATCTGCGCGGACGGGACGCTGCGCCGCGGCAAGCAGGTCGCGATGAAGCAGACCGTCGACCAGGCGATCGAGCAGGTGCCGACCGTCGAGCACGTGATCGTGTGGCGCCGCCTCGGCATCGACGTGCCGATGAAGGCGGGTCGCGACGTGTTCTGGCACGAGGCGCTCGCGGGCGCCGACGCGTCGCGCCAGCCGCTGGCCGTCGACAGCGAGCACCCCGTGCTGCTGGCCTACACCTCCGGCACGACCGGCACCCCGAAGGCCGCGGTGCACGTGCACGGCGGGCTGCTCGTGAAGATCGCCGAGGAGGCGCACTTCCAGACGGACGTCGGCCCGCGCGACGTGCTGCACTGGGTCACCGACATGGGCTGGATCATGGGCCCGTGGGAGTGCATCGGTGCGCACGCCAACGGGGCGACGCTCGTGCTCATGGAGGGCGCGCCGGACTTCCCCGACCCGGGCCGCCTCTGGCGCCTGGTCGAGCGCCACGCGATCACCGTGCTGGGCGTCTCCCCCACCCTCATCCGCGCGCTGCGCCAGGCGGGGGACGAGCACGTGCGCGCCGCCGACCTGTCGAGCCTGCGCGTGTTCGCGTCCTCCGGGGAGCCGTGGAACCCCGAGCCGTGGCACTGGCTCAACGAGACGGTGGGCGAGGGACGCTGCCCGATCATCAACCTCTCCGGCGGGACGGAGGTCGGCGCGTGCTTCCTGTCACCGACGCCGCTCACCCCGCTCAAGCCCACGTCGCTGGGCAAGCCGTGCTTCGGCATGAGCGTCGAGGTGTGGGACCCGCTGACCGGCAAGCAGCTCGGCCCGGGCGAGGGCGTGGGCGAGCTGGTCTGCACCAAGCCGTGGCCGGCGATGACCCGCGGGTTCTTCGGCGAGGGCGGGCGCGAGCGCTACCTGGAGACCTACTACTCCACGTGGCCGGGCGTGTGGAAGCACGGCGACTGGGCGTCGATCGATTCGGACGGCATGTGGTACCTGCACGGTCGTTCCGACGACACGATCAACGTCGCCGGCACGCGCATCGGGCCGGCGGAGTACGAGTCGAGCGTGGTCGACCACCAGAGCGTCGCAGAAGCCGCCGCGATCGGCGTGCCGGACGCGGTGAAGGGCGAGCAGGTCTGGGTGCTGTGCATCATGGCGCCCGGCAAGCGCGCCTCCGACCGCCTGCGCGCCGTGCTGGTGGAGATGGTCGGCGAGCGGCTGGGCAAGGCGTTCCGCCCGTCGCAGGTGCTGTTCGTCAAGGCACTGCCCAAGACGCGCAGCGCCAAGATCGTGCGCCGCGCCGCGCGGGCGGCGGCGCTGGGTCGCGACCTGGGTGACATCTCCTCCGTGGAGAACCCCGAGTCGCTGCGCGGCATCACCCGAGCGGTCGAGCAGCAGATGGGTACCGCAGCCGAGTGACCCGGTGCAGCGCCGCTCCCGCGAGGGTGAGCAGCGCACCGGCGAGCAGCAGCGCCACCGTGCCGCGCGCGCCGGTGAACGGCAGGGCACCCGTGGGGGTCGCCGCCGCGCCGGTCGCCGCGGGCGTGGTGGGCGAGGCGGCGGCGGCATCGGTGGCGACCTCACCTGCGCCGGTGCTGGCGGCTGGTGCCGAGGCCGGCCCGGCGACGGTCGTCACCGCAGCCTCGCCCGGCGCCGCCGGCGCAGCGTCCGCCGCAGCGGGGGCCGACTCGACCGCGGCGACGGGCGGCGGCGTGGGTGCGCTCTGCGCGATGCAGTCGCGGGTGACGCTCGAGCTGACGTAGCCGGCGCCCGACATCTGCACCGTCACGACCGAGGTGCGCCCCTCGGCGATCGGCACGAGGCGTGACGCGCCGACGTTGGAGCTGTCGAGGGTGACGGTGTCGATCGTCGCGCCGTCCCGCTGGATGGTGAACGTCGCGGGCTGCCCCCCGGTGTTCGAGAGGTTGGCGAAGGCCCCGCCGTTGATGCAGTCCACCGCGCCGATCGTCGCGGACGGTGCCGCGGGCGTGGAGGCCGGCGCGGCGGGTGACGACGCGCTCCCCGGCGTGTCCCCGAACGCCGCAGCGGGGGCTGCGACGCAGGCGATGAGGACGGCGGGAACGAGCAGCGATCGGCGCATGGAGGTCTCCTGAAGCGACGCGGGCGGAGCGGCCCCGTGAGGGTCCCCGCTGCCGCCCGCGCCACACGTCCGATTCGCGCAATACCTACGATTCGCTGACAAACCTCTCGCTCCGGCGGCGACCGACCATCGAGGAGGCGAGGCCCGCCAGCAGCAGCAGCACGCCGGCCAGTGCGAGCCGCAGCGTCCCGCCCGCACCCGTGAACGGCAACGTGCCTCCCGCGGTCTCGGTCGAGGTCGGCGTCACGACCGCCTCAGCGGCCACCGGCGCGGTGTCGTTGGAGTCCGAGGGCGTGGCCTCGGCGCCCACCGGCTCCAGGTTGGCGGCCTCGACGTCCGTGGGGTTCGCGTCGACCGCGGTCGGCGTGGCCGGAGCGGCGATCGGCGTCGTGGTGGTCGGCGTCGTGGTGGTCGGGGGCGTCGTGTTGCTGGCCGTTGGGCCGCCCGGCACGCAGTCGCGCATGACGGTGGCCGTGACGGTGGTCATGCCGGCCGCGGCGACGGAGATCGTCGCGGTGGTGTCCTCGGTGATCGGCACGAGCCGCGAGCCGGTCCCGTTGCCCGTGACCGTCACGGTGTCGAAGGTGACGCCGTCCCGAGTGATGGTGAACGTCGCGCTCTCGCCACCGGTGTTGACGAGGTTGACGAACGCGCCGCCGTTGATGCAGTCGACGGTGCCGACCGTCACGGCAGGCGCGGGCGCCGTCAGGCAGTCGCGCGTGAGGGTGCGCGTGACGTCCGGCATGCCGGGGGCGCTCACCGTGATCGTCGCCGTGGCGTTCTCGGCGATCGGCACGGCCTGGGTCGCGGTCGCGCCGCCGGCCACGCTCACCGTGGCAACGTTCGCTACGTCGCGCACGACGGTGAAGGTCACGGGGGTGCCGCCGGTGTTGGTCAGCGTGGCGACCGCCCCGAAGCTCGCGCAGGACACGTCGCCCACGGTGGCAGCGGGGGCGGCGGGCGCCGGCGGGGCCGGCACGCAGTCGAGCGTCAACGTGCGGCTGACCAACTGCGTGCCGCCGGAGGTGGTGGCGGCGATCGTGACGGTCGCGTCCTCGGCGATCGTGACGAGGCTCTGCGCGCTGCCGCCCGGTGCGACCGTGACGGTGTCGGTGGTGACGCCGTCACGCGAGACGACGATCGTCGCGGCGACGCCGCCGGTGTTGGAGAGCGAGACGGTCGCTCCGCCGCTGGCGCAGACCACGTCACCGACCGTCGCGGCCGGGTTGGCCGGGGCGGGCGGCGGCGGCGCACAGCCATCCGTGAGCGTGACCGACGTCGCGTTGCTGCCACCGGCGGAGCCGTTGCCGAACGCGCCGTAGTCGACGGTCACCGGCACGACGGTGCCGGGGGCCTTGGCCACGGTGCGCGAGCCCGTGATCGAGTAGCCGTTGGCCTTGGTGAGCGGCCCGCTGGCGACGGTCGAGCCGTCGACGCGCAGGGTGGCGCCCGTGTTGGTGCGCTGCAGGTCCCGCGCGACCGGGTCGGCCGCGTCGCCCGCCCACGACGTCGCGGTCGCGGTGACGGTGCCGGTGCAGTCGACCGTCGCGGTGACGTCGACGTGGTGCGCGAAGGCGCTGGCGGCGGGGCCGACCGCTGCCGTGAGGAACACGGACAGGAAG
>JAOPYS010000218.1 GCA_025964465.1 Thermoleophilia bacterium | reverse complement strand
GCCGCTGCCGCCCTGTCCTCCGCCGCCGCTCTGTCCGCCATCCGCCATCAGGCGCACATCATCGCAGGCCGGAGCGAGCCGGGGAACCGATCCGCGCAGGGGGCGTCAGGCCTGGATGACGACCGGGGTGCCGACCCGCAGCAACGGGCGCAGGCGGGCGAGGGAGGTCTCGCCGACGCGCAGGCAGCCGGCGCTGGCCGCCTGCCCGATCGAGCCGGGCGAACCCGTGCCATGGATCGCCATCTGGTCGCCACCCGTCCAGCCGGCGGGCAGGTTGGGCTGCACGGTCGAGAGCCCGAACGCGAAGGTGCCGAAGGAGGACTGCTGTGCGCCCGGGACCGCGACGCGGTCGGTCACCCAGAACCGGCCGCGCGGCGACGGCGAACCGGGCCGGCCGATCGCGCTCGGGACCGAGAACAGCTCGGCGCACCCGCGGAAGACGTGGACGCGGCGCTCGGAGAGGTCGGCGACGACGAGGGTGCGCGTCGACGAGTGTGCGAGCCCGACGAGCGAGATCCACCCCGCGCGGGCCACGGGCTTGGACCACGGCAGCGTGACCCGGCCCCATCGGCCGTCGGGGGTGGTCGCCTGGACCCAGGCGGACGTGGGCTGGCCCAGGTAGCGGCTGCGGGCGGGCAGGGTGGCGACCGGCGCGCCGCCCGGCGTCGCGCGGATGGCGGTGTCGGCGTTGACGGACACGACCTCGTGCGCGGGTGCGCAGGCGATGCCGCCGCGGCGCTCGACCACGGTCGGCGCAGGGGGTGCGGGGGGCGCCGTGGCCTCAGCGATCGAGGCGACGAGCTGGCCGGGCGCGGTCGCGGGGGTCGCGGCGGCAGCGGGGGTGGGCACCGCGGCCTGCGCCGCGACGGGCGTGCCCGGCGCGACGGTCGCCCCTCGATTCGGGTCGAGCATCAGCACCCCCGCACCCAGCAGGGCCGCGACGAGGGCGAGGAGTGCCACGTGGGCGGGATGTCGGTCCGTGGAGAACATGCGATTCGCGGCCGGCGGCCGTGCTCGACCCATCGGCAGCGAACGACCCGCAGCTGACCCCGGCCGACCATTCCGGACGGACCGCAAAACGCCACCCTTCGAAGAGCGGATGGTCGGGGACGGTGGTCGTAGGATCGGTCACGCGTGGATCCCCGTCCGGACACCCCGATCCGAGTGGTCGTCGCCGACGATTCGGCCGTGATGCGACGCCTCGTCGGCGATGCGCTCGCCGCCGACGCGCGCATCGAGGTCGTGGGGACGGCCAGCGACGGCGTGGAGGCGCTCGCGCGCTGCGCCGAGCTGCGGCCCGACGTGCTCACGCTCGACCTGTCGATGCCCAACACCAACGGGCTCGACGTGCTGGCACGGCTGGCCGCGCGCGGCGACCGGGTCCGGGTCGTGGTGGTCTCGTCGTTCTCCCCCACGCTCATCGAGCGGGCCCTGGACGTGCTGGACGCGGGTGCGACCGACCTCGTCGCCAAGCCCCGGTCGGGCGAGTCGTTCGCCGCGTTCGGGCTCCGCGTCGTCGAGACGGTGGTCGCCGCCTCGACCCGCCGCGCGGCGCCGACAGCGATGCCGAACCGCGTCGCCGTGCCGCGCGCGACCCGCGCGAGCGCCGGCGCGGACCGCGTGCTGGTGATCGCCTCCTCCACGGGCGGGCCGCGAGCGCTCGGCGACCTCGTGCCCCGCCTGCGCCCCGATTCGGCCCGGGGGACGATCATCGTGCAGCACATGCCGGCGGGGTTCACGGCGGCGCTGGCCCGGCGGCTCGACGCGACCTCACCGCTCGGCGTGCGCGAGGCGGCGCCGGGCGACCGCCTCTCCTCCACCCAGGCGCTGGTCGCTCCCGCCGGGCGGCACCTGCGTTTCGACGGTGATGTCGCCCGCCTCGACGATGGCGAGCCGATCGGGGGGGTGCGCCCTCGCGCCGACGTCACCGTGCGCGACCTGGTCGGCCGCCACGGCGCGGCCGTCGTGCTGGTGGTGCTCACGGGGATGGGCAGCGACGGCCTGGACGGCGCACGTGCCGTGCGCGAGGCCGGTGGCATCGTGCTCGCACAGGACGAGGCCGACTGCGTGGTCTACGGCATGCCACGGCAGGTGGTCGAGGCCGACCTCGCGGATGCGACGGGCACCCTGCCGGAGCTGCCCGAGCTGATCGAGCGCGCGCTGGGCACGCCCATCCCCCGCCGCCGCTAGCGCGCCGCGCGGGCGGCGACGATGGCGTCGGCCGCCGCGTCCAGGCGCGTCGCATCGACCACGCCGAAGCCGGTGCGCGGATCGGGCCCGGGCGTGTCCACGTCGTGGGTGAGCAGCGGCAGCACGCGCACGACCTCGTCGACGTCCGGCGACGCGCTGCCGCGGTCGTGCACGGCCTGGGTGAGCAGGGCGACGAGCGACGCCGCGATCGGCGCCGCGGCGCTCGTGCCCGCGAACCCGTCACCCGACTGGCCCGTGGTGTCGGTCTCGCCACCCCCGAGCGCGGTGGAGCGGATTTCCACCACGGGGGCCGCGAGGTCCGGCTTGGTGCGCGTCGTCCGGGGCGACGGCCCGACGCTCGCACCGGGGTGCCACGCCGCGTGGCGGTCGACCCCGCCGACGGCGAGCACGTCGGCGAGCTGCGCCGGCACGGCGAGCGTGCCCCCGCCATCGCCCCGCCCCCCGTCGTTGCCGGCCGCCGCAACGACCACGGCGCCCGCCGCGGCGATGGTCGCCATCGCGGCGTCGTAGTCCGGCGCGGGCTCGCCGGGTGCGTCGAGGATGCCCCAGCTCGTCACGAGGATGTCGGCGCCGCGTGCGCCGTCGGCGGGAGCGAGCGCCTCCTGCAGGGCACGCACGCCGTTGACGCGCTGGGCGTACCTGGACGGGAGGTCCTCGCCCCGGTGGTCACCGAAGCTGGCACCGTAGGTGCGCGACGACGTGAGGTCGACGCCCGGCGCCAGGCCGGTGGTCGCGCCGGCGACGATTCCCGCCACGAACGTGCCGTGCCCGCTGCTGATCGGGGCGCCGGGGAACGGGTCGATCGTGCGGCCGCGCCCGAGCGCTGCCGCGAGGCCGGGGTGGGCTGGGTCGACGCCGGAATCCACCACCGCCAGGCGCACCCCCTCGCCGGTGAGTCCTGCCGCGTGCGCGCCGTCGAACCCGAGCACGCCCGAGAACCACTGCGCGCCGGTTGCACCGGCTGCCGCCGGGCGGGTCCCCACGAAGCCGTGACCCACGGCCGGGCGCGCCATCGGGCCCACTCCCCCGGGCGGCAGGTCGTCGCCGTCGAGGATGCGTGCGCCCGACCGCTCGAGCAGCTCGCGCACGCCGCGAGCGGCGTCGTCTCCGGCGCCCGTCGGCAGGTCGACACGGACGGTCGCGCTGCCGTCCAGCCAGAGCTGCTCCGCGAGCAGAGCCGTCGCACCGGTCGGCGCGAGCGCACCCCCGAGGCGGTCCAGCGCCGCTGCGGCTCCCGCTGCCGTCGCCTCGCGCATGCGCGCCACGACCGCGCTCCGGCGCGCCTCGCCCGGAGGCGCCGCGCGCAGGTCGCCCAGCGCCACGTCGGGCGCCACGCGCAGGGATGCCCAGATCGCTCCGGGCTGATGGTCCGTGGTGGTCGTCGCGCGCACGGGGCCAGCATCGCCGACCCGGGTCGCGGCGACCGCCCTCAGCCCGGTCGGGTGGCCGTGTCCGCCGCTACGACAGGACCTTCTCGACCGCCTCGAGCACCCGCTCCGGCTTCACGGGCTTGAGGATGTAGTCGCGGGCGCCGGCCTGCAGCGCCTCGAGCACCTTCGGCTTCTCCTTGAGCGCCGAGCACATGATCACCTTGGCGGACGGGTCCTCCTCGAGGATCTCGCGCAGCGCCGTGATGCCGTCCATCTCGGGCATCGTGATGTCCAGCGTCGTCACATCCGGACGCAGCTCCCGGTAGCGCGCCACCGCTTCGACGCCGTTGGACGCCTCGCCCACCACCTCGTGACCGTGCTGCTTGAGCAGGTCACCGATGATGTGTCGGATGAACATCGCGTCATCGACCACCAGCACTCGCGCCATCATGCATCCCTCCGTCGCGTCCGACCTTCCCGGCCGGTCCAAATCGAATCACGCGGCCCGACGCTGCTCGAGCGTCGCGCCTGCTCGCATCGGCGGGCCGATGCTCCACGTCACCTGCTCGGCGCCGCCCACCTGGCGCACGCGCACGTCGGCAGCATCGCCACCGTGCACGTACATCGTCCGGCCGTGCGTGCCGCCGACCTCCGACGCCACCACGGGCACGCCGGCAGCGGTGAGCGCCGCGGTCACCGCGGCGACGTTGCGCTCGCCGATGTCCTGGCCCGGGCGACCGCCGCCGAACATCGTCGCCCCGCCGACCAGCACCGCCACGAGGC
The DNA here is from genome assembly GCA_025964465.1 of Thermoleophilia bacterium. Taxonomy (GTDB): domain Bacteria; phylum Actinomycetota; class Thermoleophilia; order Gaiellales; family SKUG01; genus JAGQUL01. The sequence goes on along the minus strand of JAOPYS010000218.1, from coordinate 3,658 downwards.
GCTGCGTGCGCTGCGGGCCGCCGGCCCGGGCGACCCGCCGAACGAGCTCGGGCACGGCAGTGGCGGCGTAGGTGCCCGCCCCGGCGCCGGGCTTCGCGCCCGAGGGCGGAGCCTCCGGCAGGAAGACGTGTGCCAGGCCGACGGCGCCGCTGCGCGTGTCGATCACGGCGACGCCCACGCAGCTGCCCAGGCCCACGGTCACGAGGCGCACGTCATCGCCCGCTGCCGCGACCTCGAGCCCGCCGATGCGGACCGACACATCCATCGAAGTCGCGACGTTCACCCGACCCCCAGCCGCAGCAGGAGCTGGTCGATGCCGTCGTCGTAGGGCACGAACAGCACGCTCATCTCGGCGTCGGCGTCGTTGACGGCCAGCGTCGAGTCGATGAGCAGCACGTTGGTGATGTCGAGGGTCGTGGCGGCGACGAGCGACGCGACGATCGATCCGAGCATGTCGGTCAGCACGGTCGGCGGGTGCACGTCCCACGAGATGCCGCTCATCTCCGCCAGCACGTTGGCGTACGCGCACGCCAGCACGTTGCCGACCTCCTGCAGCACGGAGCGCCCCATGTCCGAATCGGCCTCGATGCCGAGCAGCATGCAGAGGTTCGCGGCCTGCGCGGGCGTGAACATCGCCACCAGCATCGCCTCGACGTCGCCGCCCACACGGATGCCGACGGCGCTCACCTCGGATTCCGCGCCGCCGAGCAGGTCGATCGCGGACGGCAGGTCGGTCACCACCGCGCGCGGGACGGAGATCTGGAAGGAGTGGCCGAGCATCTCCGACAGGTCCCCCGCCGCGTGCCCCGAGCCGGTGTTGGCCACCTCCCGGAGGGCGTCCAGCTGGATCTCGGTGTACTGCTCAGGCATGTTCGCGCCTTCCGTCCTCGTCGCTGCCGGCAACCGCCGCGAGGGCGGCAGGAGCCGGTCGTTCGCCACCTTCGACGAGGTGGTCGCAGTCCACGATGAGCACGACGGATCCGTCGCCCTGCACCGCTGCACCCATGAAGGCCGCCTCCTCGCCCAGCCCGCGCGGCAGCGGCTTGGTGACCGCCTCGTGCTCGCCGACGAGCCCATCGACCGCGAGCACCACGCGCCGTTCGCCGGCGCCGTGCACGAGCACGCCGAACCGGGCGTCGACGCAGTCGCCGTAGCCGACCGCCGCGCCGAGGTCGAACTCGGTGAGCACGCCCTCGTCGAGGTGGATCATCCGCTGGCCACCGCCGAGCTCGACGCGCGGGTTGTCGACGAGGCGGATGGTGCGCTCGATGCGGTCGATCGGGATGGCCACGTTGCCGATGCCGGCCCGCACGACCAGCACTGTCATCACGGCGAGGGTGAGCGGGATGCGGATGCGCGCGACCGAGCCGGTCCCGAAGTGCGACTCGATCTCGACGTCGCCGCCCCACTCCCTGCACATGGTGCGCACCGCGTCCATGCCGACGCCGCGCCCACTGACGTCGGTGGCGACCTCGGCGGTGGAGAACCCGGGGCGGAAGACCAGTTCGACGGCGCCGCGTTCGTCGAGCGCGGCGGCCTCGGCCGGCGTGATGATGCCGCGCTCCACGGCGCGGGCCTTCACGCGCTCGGCATCGATGCCCCGGCCATCGTCGCTGACGGTGATGATCACGTTGCCACCGGAATGGCGCGCGCCGATGCCGAGCGTCGCGGTGCGGGGCTTGCCCGCGGCCTCGCGCTCGTCCGGCCCCTCGATCCCGTGGTCGAGGGCGTTGCGCACGAGGTGCACGAGCGGTTCGCCGAGCGCGTCGACGACGGATCGGTCGATCTCCGTCTCGGCCCCGGTGATGGCGATGTCCACCTGCTTGCCGAGGCGCGAGGAGAGGTCGCGCACGAGTCGCGGCAGGCGCACGAGCGCCGTCTCGACCGGCACCATGCGGACGTTCATCACCTCGGCCTGGAGCGACTGGGTGGAGCGGCGCAGCTCCTGCACGGCCTCGGCGGCGGCGGCGAGGTCCTGGTCGCGGATGCAGGTCTCCACGGCGCTGCGGTGCACCACGACCTCACCCATCAGATGCATCAGCGCGTCGAGTCGCGCGGCGTCGACGCGGACGGTGCCGCCCTTGCGCTGCTTGACGGTGCCGGCCGCGGCGCCGGCCGTGAGCGGTTCGGCCGTGGGTGGCGCCGACGCGGGCGCGGAGACGACTGCGGGCTCGGCATCGGGTGCCGGGTCGGGCGCGGGGGTCGACACCGGCACCACGACGGCCGCGACCATCGGCGGGACGGCGTCATCGCTCGCGGCGCCCCACGGCTCCACCCGGATCGAGGCCAGTTCGGGGATCTTGGCCAGCGCGGTGCGCAGCGCGTCGGCGAGCTCGCCCGATTCGCGGGCGACGAGCAGGTCGACGTGGGGCTGCTCCCACTCGTCGAGGTCCTCCGCCGACGGGGCCGACCACAGCGGCTCGGTCAGCGCCTCCACCGCCATGTAGGCCATGTACGCGCGGATCGATGCGGAGTCGCAGGCAGGGTCCACGTCGACGCGCACGTGCAGCAGGTCGAGCCCCTCGGGCAGCGTCGTCGGGTCGGGCAGCTGCACCTCGGCCCGGGGGGCGTCCGCCGTGACCGGCGCCTCGCCCCCGCTCCCGTGTGACAGCCCGCGCAGCTGGGCCACGAGGGCCGACGGATCGATCCCCTCCGCCCCGTCGCGCTCGATCCCGTCGATCGACGCCTCGAGCAGGTCGAGGCACCCGAGGAGGACGGTGACGAGTTCCTCGTCGGCCGCCCGGCCACCGGAGCGCACGATGTCGAGCAGGTGCTCCATCTCATGCGTGAGGCCGGCCATGAGGTCGAAGCCCATGGTGGACGAGATGCCCTTGAACGAGTGCGCGACGCGGAAGATCTCGTCGATGGTCGCCGCGTCGTCCGGCGTGCGCTCGAGCGCGACGATCGACAGGTTGAGCGACTCGATCAGCTCGCGGCACTCGGCCACGAACACGCCCATGTACTGGTCCATGTCCATCAGGGGCGATTCCTGTCCATCAGCCGAGCTTCCGGAACACGAACGGGTGGGCTGCCTCGAGGCGCAGCTCCTCGAGGGGCTGGGTGATGCGCTCGGTGGAGCCGATCACGAGGTAGCCGCCGGGTCGCAGGGACGCCGCGAGCCGCTCGTGCACCTGGGCTCGCGCCTCGGAGGTGAAGTAGATGACCACGTTGCGGCAGAGCACGAGGTCGTGGGTCCGCGCCGACGCGAGCGGCGCGAGCAGGTCCTCGTGGCAGAACGTCACGGCCGATCGCAGGTCACTGGACGCTCGCCAGCCGCCACCCTCGGTCCGCGCGAAGTGGTGCTGCAACATGCCGGGGGGCGCGCTGCGCGCGTCGGCCTCCGTGAACTCCCCGAGGCCGGCGGTTGCGAGGATGCGCCGGTCGATGTCGCTGGCGCGCAGCTCGAGGCGCGCCGTGGGCGCCACCTCGCGCACGGTGGCGGCGAGCGAGAAGGCCTCGGCACCGAACGAGCACCCGGCGCTCCACGCGCGGATGCGCCCGCCGCCGGTCCGCACCAGCTCGGGAACGATGGTCGAGGCGAGCCGCTCCCACTGCTCGGGGTTGCGGAAGAGCTGGGAGACGTTGATGGTGATCCGGTCCAGCAGCGCGTCGAGCTCCGCCGGGTCGGCGCGCACCATCGGCACGTACTGGTCGAGGT